>JAYPSS010000099.1:0-5720 GCA_038133115.1 Flavobacteriaceae bacterium
GTGTAGGTAGTGTAATGTAACATGACTATGAATCTAGCAAACTTTTCATTTGCTCTTGTAGTTCTTTGGCAGAATTTGCAGCAGCCTCTGCGAAATCTCGTCCAGAACTTGCATAAATAATACCACGAGAAGAATTGACAAGCAATCCAACCGAATCGTTTTTACCATTGTCGTAAACCGCCCTTAGATCACCTCCTTGAGCACCCACACCAGGAACTAGAAAAAAGGCATCAGGTGCTAAACCTCTGATCTCCTTTAGTCGGTCTACCTTAGTAGCCCCCACCACATACATCACTCGCTCAGAGTTGCTGTAATTTTGAGTAGTTCTAATAACTTGTTCAAACAGTGTAGCACCATCGGCTCCGTGGTACTGAAAGTCTTCAGCACCTTTATTTGAGGTTAGGGCCAGAACGATCGGATACTTTTCTTCTTGTTTCAAAAACGGTTCGATAGCATCGCTTCCCATGTAAGGAGAAAGCGTAACTGAGTCAAACCCAAGCCCATTATAGAACGCTTCAGCATAACGCTCAGCAGTATTTCCGATATCACCGCGCTTGGCATCAGCGATGGTAAAATGATTAGGAAAGCTTTCATTCAGATAAGCGATCGTTCTTTCGAGCGATCTCCACCCCTTAACTCCATACGCCTCGTAAAATGCCAAGTTGGGTTTATAAGCCACACAATAATCCGCAGTCGCGTCAATGATGGCTTTATTAAATTCAAACAAAGGATCGTCGGCGTCTCTTAAATGTGCTGGGATCTTTTCGAGGTCCGTATCTAATCCAACACATAAAAAACTTTGCTTCTCTCGTATTTGCGCTACTAGACTATCTATTTTCATATTAGAAAGACTCAGAGGCCTCTTTTAATTTCTCTGTGTTATCTACTAATTGAAGTTCATCAATGATGCGTTGTATATCACCATTCATAATGTTTTGAAGATCATAGAGTGTGAGCCCAATTCGGTGATCAGTAACACGACCTTGAGGATAGTTATAGGTTCTAATCTTTGCAGAACGATCACCTGAGCTCACCTGTGAATTACGCTTAGCCGCATCTTCTTCTTGGCGCTTGGCAAGTTCTAAGTCATATAGACGAGATCTTAATACCTTGAAGGCTTTTTCTTTGTTCTTGTGCTGAGATTTTTGATCCTGACACTGCGCAACGAGTCCCGTAGGTAAGTGAGTCAATCGAACCGCAGAATAGGTCGTGTTCACCGATTGCCCGCCAGGACCTGAAGAACAGAAGAAGTCAATTCTTACATCTTTCGGATCGATTTGAACATCAAAATCCTCAGCCTCAGGAATAATCATTACCGTCGCGGCACTGGTATGTACCCTTCCTTGTGTCTCAGTTTGCGGGACGCGCTGAACCCGATGCACACCTGCCTCAAATTTTAAGGTGCCATAAACGTTATTTCCCGTCACCTCAAAATGGATCTCTTTAAAACCACCAGCCGTACCTTCATTTAAATCAATCACATTGGTATTCCAACCTTTACTCTCACAATACTTAGAGTACATTCGATAAAGGTCACCAGCAAATATACTAGCCTCATCTCCTCCAGTACCGGCGCGAATTTCCATAACCACATCTTTCGCATCTTCTGGATCTTTTGGGATAAGCAGAAACTTTATCTCCTCTTCAAGAGGTGGTAGGGCCGATTTGGCCTCATCCAATTGCATTTTGGCCATTTCAACCATCTCAGCATCTTCAGCAGCCGAGATAATTTCTTCAGCTTCTTCAAGGTTTGCTAGTAAGGTCAAGTATTGCTGTCGCTTCTCAACGATCGGACGCAAATTGGTATATTCCTTATTTAAATTGACATATCGCTTCTGATCAGCAATCACGTCGGGTTGAATGATTAGGTCAGAAACCTCATCATAACGTTGTTTAATGATATTTAATTTATCAATCATAGGTGCGCTTTGCAAGACTCAAATATAGGCCATTTGAGCCGATAGAATTTAAGATTTAGGCGTATTCAAACTGCCCAAACTCACTTCTTATAGTTAACTTCTTTTGGGTAGAAGCCTCTACCCTTCCGATCACTTTAGCCCGGATATTAAAGCTCTCCGATATACGAATCATCTCCGCTGCGGTTTTCTCATCCGTATAGGCTTCAAGGCGATGACCTGAGTTAAACACTTGGTACATCTCTTTCCAGTCCGTGTTCGATTCTTTCTGAATCAATTTGAATAGTGGGGGAATTTCAAATAGATGATCCTTAATCACATGAACCGAATCGACAAAGTGGAGTACTTTCGTTTGTGCTCCACCACTGCAATGAACTAGCCCATCAATTTTATTGCGATCAATAGTTTCAAAAATTTTCCTCATCAGTGGCGCATAGGTTCTAGTGGGAGACAACACTAATTTACCTGCGTCTAGAGGACTACCCTCTACAGCATCAGTAAGACCAATAGTTCCACTATAAACCAAGTCGCCCGGTACGGATGGATCATAAGTTTCAGGGTATTTTTCAGCAATTGCCTTAGAGAATACATCATGTCTAGCAGAAGTTAATCCATTACTTCCCATACCCCCATTGTAGGTATCTTCATAGGTAGCCTGCCCATACGATTCAAAACCTACAATTACATTCCCAGGCTTAATATTGGCATTATCAATCACTTCATCTCTTCGCATTCGAGCAGTTACCGTAGAATCAACAATTAGGGTTCTAACTAAATCACCTACATCAGCCGTTTCACCTCCAGTGGTATGAATCTGAACTCCAAAATCAGCCAATTGACGCACTAACTCTTCAGTTCCATTGATGATCGCCCCGATCACTTCACCTGGGATTAAATTCTTATTACGACCGATCGTAGAAGAGAGTAAAATCGATTCTGTAGCACCTACACAAATCAAATCATCTAAATTCATTACCAGAGCATCCTGAGCAATTCCTTTCCAAACCGATAAATCCCCAGTTTCTTTCCAGTAAGCATAAGCCAAAGAAGATTTCGTTCCAGCGCCATCAGCATGCATAACAATACAATGATCCTCACTTTCGGTAAGATAATCAGGGACAATTTTACAAAAAGCCTTAGGAAACAATCCTTTATCTATGTTTTGAATCGCTTTATGAACTTCGTCTTTGGTAGCAGAAACCCCTCGCTGATCGTATCGTTTTGAAGAATTCGAACTCATGAATCGGTATTTGAGGCAAAAATAGAACTAATGTTTAATAAATAGAGCCCCCCTTAAATGCACATTTACACAAAATGGGTACAGTTTTTTAACAAGTTTATAATTATTTGATAACTATAGGTTTAAGAAACAGAATCAGGGAAGAATTCGATTACATTTGGGCTTTAATGAACTAAATCCGATTCAATTACATCATGAACAAAGCGAAACTTGAGTATATCTGGCTTGATGGTTATACTCCAACACAAGAACTGAGAAGTAAAACTAAAGTAGTTTCAAACTTCGATGGTAAACTAGAAAGTTGTCCAATCTGGTCTTTTGACGGTAGCTCAACCCTACAAGCAGAAGGTGGATCTTCTGACTGTCTTCTTAAGCCAGTTAATATTTACCCAGATCCGGATCGTTTGAACGGATTTTTAGTAATGTGTGAAGTACTTAACGCGGACGGTACTGCTCACGAGTCAAACCACAGAGCAACCATCGATGACGATGATAACGATTTCTGGTTTGGATTCGAACAAGAATACTTCTTAATGGATAACCAAACTGACTTACCACTAGGTTTCCCTAGAGGAGGTTTCCCAGGTCCTCAAGGACAATACTACTGTTCAGTAGGTGGACGTTACACTTGGGGCCGTGACTTCGTTGAAGAGCACCTTGACATTTGTCTAGAAGCGGGTCTTAACGTAGAAGGTATCAACCAAGAGGTTGCGCCAGGTCAATGGGAATTCCAAATTTTCGCCAAAGGAGCTAGAGAAGCAGGTGATCAAATTTGGGTAGCTCGTTACTTATTAAACAGAGTTACTGAGAAATACGGATACTACATTGAACTTCACCCAAAACCAATCAAAGGTGACTGGAATGGTTCTGGTATGCACGCTAACTTCTCAAATAGCACTCTTAGAAACGCAGGAAACCGTGAGACTTACGAAAAAATTTGTGAGGCCTTCCGTCCAGTAGCTAAGGATCATATCGCTGTTTATGGAGCATATAACAACGAGCGTCTTACAGGTAAGCACGAAACTCAATCAATCAATTCATTCTCTTATGGAGTTTCTGACCGTGGAGCTTCAATCCGTATCCCAATTGCAACGGTTGAAAACGGTTGGAAAGGATGGTTAGAAGATCGTCGCCCTGCGTCGAATGCTAACCCATATGAAGTGGCAGGAATCATCATTAAAACCGTTAAATCTGCAGGTATCTAAACCTGAGTTTAACACAAATACAAAGGCCACCCATTGGGGTGGCCTTTTTTTATCTCTTAATTTTTCGATTAAAGAATCACCTTGTAGACGAAAGCTCCATAAATGGAGAGAAGCACCAGTCCCTCCTTCCAACTCAATTTCATTTTACTCGGAGCAAATACTAAAGGAAAAAGCACAAAGGCAATAAAAGTCATGAAAAATAGATCGTTAGTAATAAATCCTTGATCTTTTACTATGATCGGACTCACTATCGCAGTTATTCCCAACACCGACATGATATTAAAGATGTTCGACCCAATCAAGTTGCCCAGTGAAATCGCCTTCTCCTTCTTAATCATGGCAATTATAGAAGCCGCCAATTCAGGGATGCTAGTACCTATCGAAACAACTGTTAATCCAATCACACGGTCACTTACTCCAAGATCTTCTGCAATATTTACAGCCGCCTCTACGAGCCACTCTGAACCTAACCAAAGACCTACACCTCCAGCAACGAGGTAGAAAAGTGTCATAGGAATTGATAATAACTCGTCGTCACTTGGCAGCTCATCAACAACAGCTGGGCCTGATTGCATTTTGAGAAGCCACCACAAAAAGGCAATCATTACAAAAACCAAAACTCCACCTTCTAAACGCGAGAGTACTCCGTCAAAATACAGAAAGCCCAATAGCATCAATGAGGCAACCATCATCACAGGCCAGTCAATTTTGTAAAAAGATGAGGTAACCTCCATAGATCCAAAGAGAAGTGTAACCCCAAGTACTAAACCAATGTTAGCCGCATTAGATCCTACCACATTACCTAACGCTAAATCAGGATTACCCGCAAGCGCTGCCTTCAAACTAACCACTAATTCAGGCAAGGAGATAGCGAAAGAAACCACTGTCATCCCAACAATAATTTTAGGAATAGACAACTTAAGGGAGATTGAAACCGAAGATTTAAGTAAGGCGTTGCCACCAAAAATTAGAAGGGCCAACCCTCCTAGCAACAAAAGAATTTGCGTCATGCCCCAAAGATAGTTTTCTTCGCCTTATCTTAAACCGCATGAAACCACGGATATGAAAAAGAATTTATTTAAAATGCTCGCTAAAATAAACCGATCGCTTCTACCCTCACTAAGTAAGAGAAGAGTAGATTTAGTCAAAGCCACAAATACGCAGAAGTTACTAATCGCTTACAGATACTATGTAACTACAAGAGCTATTGAATAAGCAATAAATGTATTGGTCAAAACAATCTGTCGAAAATCGATAAAGCCTTTGGCAATTTGATAATATCGGCTATATTTGCACCCCATAATCGGCCTCGTGGCGCAACTGAATAGCGCATCTGATTACGGCTCAGAAGGTTGCAGG
>JAYPSS010000100.1:0-3871 GCA_038133115.1 Flavobacteriaceae bacterium
TCTATTCATTACTCTGGAGCACAATGTTAAGGTGGATAAACTAATTCCCGCCTTGGCGATGATGGCTCTTTTATGGGCTATTGCGGCACTCGGTCACCTACCGATGTTTGAAGTGAATGCAGAACTACGAGAACTTGAACCTACTCATCTCGATGAGATTTTGTTACATCATTTGGGTAAAACTGCTGAGATTTTGGTGTTTTTACTAGGGGCAATGACTATCGTAGAGATCGTGGATTACTTTGATGGCTTTTCTACCATCAAAGGCTTCATAAGAACCCGTTCGAAGATTGCACTTTTATGGATCTTCTCCATACTGGCCTTCATACTGTCTGCAATCATTGACAACCTTACCGCAACGATTGTTTTAATTACCATCCTTCAGAAAGTGATCAAAGACAAACAGCTCAGACTGTTTTTTGCAGGTCTAATTATTATTAATGCTAATGCGGGTGGTGCATGGTCTCCTATCGGTGATGTGACCACTACTATGCTATGGATTGCTGGTAAAGTGGAGGCTGGTTCATTAGTAACCCGTGTTCTTCTACCATCAATTATCTGTATGTTAATACCTACGCTTATCGCCTCGAGGTTTTCTATTTTTCAAGGTGAGATTGAAATGGGAGAATTAGAACCGGAGAAATCGAAATACAGTGGAACCATGCTTTATTTAGGTTTAGGTTCGATCGTATTCGTGCCTTTTTTCAAAACAGTAACGCATTTGCCACCGTATGTGGGCATGATGCTTTCTTTAGCATTCGTAGCTTTATTCGCTGAAATCTTTTCAAACCGTCAATTTAAAATGTCTGCCGCAACCTCTGACGGTGGGCATCACAGCCCTGTTCACAAAGCTCTAACCAAAATTGAGTTGCCATCAATTTTGTTCTTTTTAGGAATTTTAATGGCCGTTGCTTGTTTAGAATCTTTAGGTATTTTATTCAACGCTGCTGAAGGATTGAATCATGCCATTCCAAATACTGACATTGTTGTCCTTCTTTTAGGTATCGGTTCTGCAGTAATTGACAACGTACCGCTTGTGGCTGCCTCAATGGGAATGTTCTCAGAAGGGCCTGATGCTCCACTGTGGCATTTCATTGCCTATTCTGCAGGAACAGGAGGTAGTATGTTAGTTATCGGATCAGCTGCCGGAGTCGTTGCTATGGGGATGGAGAAGATTGATTTTTTCTGGTACTTAAAAAAGATTGCTTGGTTGGCACTGATCGGATTTATTTCTGGAGGCCTAGTGCTAATTGCAATGAGAGATTTTCTTTTATAGGAATACCCTTTTATGAGTCAAACTACAGAAGCATCAGAGTCGTTAATTTCACTGATTTTGTCGGGGGGTATAGCTAGTACTATTATCATGTTACTACTCTTACTCTTTCTGATTATTACCTTCTACGTAGGAATTGAACGTTTTTTAACCTATCGGTCCGTTTTGAAAGAATTGTCTGGAGCAGAGAGCGCTATGATTAATGAACTTTCACAAAGGGCTAAGTTGGTTTACGACAAGACAAACTCATCGGAGAAAACCGAAAAGGCATTAGAGCAAATGGCAGGGGGTTATGTCTTTGAATTAGAGCGTAATACCTCAATTCTTGCCACTTTTTCGGGAGCTGCTCCTATGTTAGGCTTTTTAGGTACCGTAATCGGAATGATTCTGGCATTTAGAGAAATGGCAGTGAGTTCAGGGCAAGCTGAGATCGCCTCATTAGCAGGCGGAATTTATACGGCTATGATCACAACAGTAGGGGGTCTTATTGTAGGTATATTGAGCTACATTGCATATAATCAACTAGCTGTTGTACTTGCGCGTATTACAAGGAGATTAGAGGATCTGAGTAATGAGATATTAGACTCGTTAGAACGTTAAAAGAATTTGTCTTGAAAATTAAATCTAGCATAAAGCCTAGTACCCAGTTCAGTTTGTCTTCGATGACTGATGTGGTTTTTCTATTGCTAATTTTCTTTTTACTCACCTCTAACGTTACCTCCACGATTGATATTGCATTACCGGGTGCTAAAGGAACTGCTAGTACTCAATCGAATACCATAGCCGTATCCATTGATGCTCGAGGGCGACATTTTATAGATACGACCCAAATTAATCCTGAATATTTGGCTCTTGAGTTAAAACGATCTTTTGAACAAACACCCAATGCCACCATCATACTGCGAGCAGAGGAAGATGTTGCTTTAAAAAAAGCCGTAAATGTTCTAGATGTGGCAAATAAAGAGGGGTACCCAATTGTCTTAGCAGTAGCTCCCAAGTAATTGAATGAATTATCAAGAGACTTTAGATTTTCTATATAGTCAACTCCCAGTTTTTCAGCGTGATGGTGCCAAGGCATTAGAGTTGAAGCTAGATCGAACCCTTCAATTCATGCGTTATTTAGGAGAGCCTCACAAGGCCTTTAAAAGCGTTCATGTGTCTGGAACCAATGGTAAGGGTTCGGTATCGCATATGACAGCATCGGTATTACAACATGCCGGATACAAAGTAGGTCTATACACTTCACCTCACTTAAAAGATTTTAGAGAACGCATACGAATCGATGGCGATTGTATTACAGAGGATAAGGTAATTGGATTTGTAGCATCACATCGATCATTCATAGAAGAATTCAAACCTTCTTTCTTTGAATTAACCGTTGCGATGGCTTTTGATCACTTTGCTTCACAAGCCGTTGATATTGCTGTTATAGAAGTAGGGATGGGGGGAAGGCTAGACTCTACCAATGTAATTACTCCACTTCTATCTGTGATTACGAATATCTCTTATGATCATAAGGCGTTTTTAGGAGACACTCTGCCGAAAATTGCCTTTGAAAAGGCGGGGATTATTAAACCTGGAATACCCGTAGTTATTGGTGAATATCAACAAGAGACGTTCCCTGTTTTTCAACGTCAAGCAAAAGCGATGCAAAGTGAACTTATTAAAGCCTTTGAGCAGCATCAACCTCAATGGCTTTTGAATAATGCGGAATTTGATCTTCAAGGACCTTACCAGCAAAAAAATCGTTGTACCGTATTAGCTGTAATTCAGGAACTGATTGATCAAGGATGGGAGATCAATGAACAGGCTATCGAGATTGGCATGAAAAACGCAGCCCGATCAACAGGTTTAATGGGTCGTTGGCAGTGGATTGAACCCAGGGTATTATGTGATACTGCCCACAATGCGGCGGGATTAGCCTTTGTGTTAAAGCGCCTAGGGGAATTAGAATATCGTCAATTGCATATTGTTCTAGGGGTGGTGTCTGATAAGGACTTGGCTGAAATACTTCCTTTGTTTCCTAAACGTGCTAGATACTATTTCGTAGCTCCCAATATTAATAGGGCTTTACCTGCTGAGGTCCTTAAAAATCAAGCACAGACGTTCGGACTTGTAGGAGATTCATTTACCAGTGTTTCATCTGGTTTGGATGCTGCTAAGGAGGTAGCGTCGCCCGACGAGCTTATCTTTGTGGGTGGAAGCACCTTTACGGTCGCAGAAATCGTATAATTTTTCGATTTTTCTTTTGGCAAGATTAAAAACATTCTATATTTGCAGACCTAAATGTGAGGGCTCTTAGCTCAGTTGGTTCAGAGCACCTGCCTTACAAGCAGGGGGTCACTGGTTCGAATCCAGTAGGGCCCACATCAAGCAGAAAGGGATTCGTTTTTCGAGTCCCTTTTTTTATGCCCTTTCTCGAAGTTATGTACCAAGGAAGTAAGCTTACAACAAGATACTAAAGGATTCTGGTGGTGCACATTGAAATCACATAAAAATTGCAAAAATCTGGCACTTATTTGGCAGTAATCGTGAAACAAGTCTTCTTGATTGTTAGATTCCCTATTTCAAGAATTCAACTTTTAATCGGTTGAATTT
>JAYPSS010000100.1:3881-5699 GCA_038133115.1 Flavobacteriaceae bacterium
AGATATTTATTAATTCATAAATTGAAGATTAGAATATAATTATGGCCTTATGAAAAACATCAAATAATTTCTTCTTCCTCTTCTACTAATAACTTCTTGTGGAAAGGATGAACCTATTCCCCCTAGGCCAACTTACACTGTCACAATCACTGCAGAGAACGGAGGGGTCTGTTAGTACAACTGGCGGTAGTTACCTTGAAGGGACCTCTTTCGATGTTTCTGCGACAGCAAATTCGGGATACACTTTCAATGGTTGGTCAGACGGAGAGACATCGGCAAATCGAACAATAGTAGTAACGGGTGATATTTCATTAACTGCTCGATTCATTCGTTTAAAATATGAGTTAGATGTTTCAATTATCGGGGAGGGGACAGTTCGAGAAGAAATAGTTCCTTCTAATTCTACCGAATATGATTCAGGAACAACTATAAAATTAACACCCATTCCTGCTGATGGATGGAAGTTTTCAAATTGGACAGGAGGAATAAGTTCAACTGATGATCCTTTGACTATTCAGTTAAATGATAATCTTTCGATTACAGCCAATTTTGAGATTATTGATACAGAAAATTCAATTGAATTAAAATCTTACATATTTGAAGCTGCTTTTGCCCAGGATGGTATCTGGCCACCAGGCGCTGCTGAAGGTTTAGGACTTTCCCGAATGAAGAATAACATAGCAATGGAGAGAAATAATTTGAATATAAGCACCATATCCTCACCTGGTGAATTGTATTCTGAAATGGAGACCCTAGCTAATGAAATTAATTCTTTAATAGCCGATGAGTTAGAATTGCTTCAAGAGACTCTAACCATAGGACAAGAAATAGTTGATAATCAAAATTTAGAGAGTATCGAGCAGTTTGAAAATTATCAGTTAAATATAGAGGATGCTGCGGCTATGCATACCGAACTTATGAATAAAAGAGCAGAGCTTATTGAGTTAAGTGGGTTAGCTCCAACTATACCTGGGATTAACCTAGAGACTGTTAATAATTTTATAGGATCTACAGTAGGTGAAATTAATGGGTTAACAAATAATGCTGGAGCCGCAATGCGTTACCAATTCGAAATGATACCACAGTTACTTCAAAATTTTGAACCGGAAAATGCAGAAGAGTTACAGGGTGTATTTGATGAATATCGGGAGGCAGAAAGCGATGTAGTCAATATATTATCCATCCCAAGGGAAGAACTTTTATTTAACCGAATATATACAAATGGTTATGATGTGATTCTAGAAGAAATAGGAGATGTACCTTTTGAACAGTTATCAGATCAAGATCGATTAGAGAAATTCCAATTACACGTTGATATAACCACAGCAGAGGTAGAACGTTTTAAAGGTTTTTACGAAGAAGCATTGACTATTGATAATAATCTTGATACTTACGCAAATCAACTGAATTATAATATCGTAAAGAATTACATCATTACTAAATCAAATGCAGAAAGAATATCTCCAGAAGCTGGATATCGATATTCAGTTCAGAATGCTATGCGCAGATGGACTTTATTTAGATATACAGAGGCAAAGTACTTTTTATGGCTCGAAAATGAACTTCGTCCTTGGGAAGATGGGAGAACTGCTCCAGGCGCGGAGGATATTTTAGATAAATTCATTGCGATAAAAGCTGAAAATGATCGACTTGCTCCTGATTTTCCAGCTGTTGAACTTAACCCTAGTGGTGTTAGTTGGCCTGGGTATGATTCCGTTTTTATTCCTTTATTTTTCAGAGCAGGCAGGTTAGAAGAATATCAGGGGTTGTATGATTATGTAGTTGAATATGTAGGTGAAGATTGGCACAGTTCTGGTG
>JAYPSS010000101.1:0-5653 GCA_038133115.1 Flavobacteriaceae bacterium
TTGGATTCCTTTCGATTCAAGCAAACTGCAAATTTCTTTGAGCTCCTTATCTAAACGGTAGTTGTCGGGTAGTTGGTATTCAAACTTCTCAATAGGATAGGTTTGGCAGTATTCTAATATCCGAGTTCTAAGACTTCGATCTCCAGCTTGATTGATCTTTTGATAATCTACACAAGCGCCAACCTTTTTTAAGGCATCCGCGAAATTCCTCATGCTTTGAAAGAAAGCTACCACCTTCTGAATATGATGGGTGATATTATTGCTTTCTTGATGCATTTCTGCCATACAATAGAGCGTATGAGCATTCACCTCTTTATACCAGCTGTGTCGGGCATTTAATTGGTCGCCTAAGATTAATCGGAGTTTTTTTACTGCAGCCATAATCGTCTATAGTCGTTGTTGGGATCGTACATCTCTGCTTGTCTTTGTGTATTAAATTTGCGATCTCTAGGGTCATTACCCACTCCGCTCACATAACACCAATTACCCCAATTGGCTGAGGCATCGTAATCGATCAGTTGAGCTTCGAAGTACCTTGCTCCCCAAATCCAATTTTGCTTCAAGTTCTTGGCCCAATAACTAGCCACATTTTGTCTTGCTCGGTTACTGATCCAACCCGTAGATTTTAATTCGATCATGGCCGCATTAACGAAATCATCTTTAGTTTTACCATCGATCCACTTTTCAAAAAGTGAGTCGCTCTCACCCCACTCATAGGAGCGATTAAGAATACCTTCAATCTTAAAGATGCGATCCTGATGTTTGAAACTAATCAGCTTAAAATATTCTCTCCATAACAGTTCGAAGAACAGCCAATACGTGTCCTGATTGGCGACCACCGAGGCTTCAAATTCTTTTATCTCGGCATAAATAGATCGGGGAGAAAGACATCCAAAAGTTAAATATGCCGAAAGTTTCGAGCTAAAGTCTAGGCCAATTAATCCGTTTCTTGTCTGCTTGTACTCAGCGAGTGCCTCTGTCTGCCAGAAATAATGATCTAACCGATCCCACCCGGCGTCTTCTCCACCTTTAAAGGGATGCGAAGATCGATCATCAATGGCGTTATTTGAATAGCCTAGATCTGCTAAGGAAGGAATCTTGCTTGATTCAATGGATAAGCCGTTCGATAAAGGATTTTCTGGCGCTTCAAGTGGTGTCTCAGGGGTTTGGTATCGTTCTACCTTTTTTCTAAACACTGTAAAGACCTCTGGTAATTCCATGATATCGAACGGTAATTTTTGTAAAGGGTAGAGTAGATCTGAGTAGTCTTTGATCCACCTTACGTCGGTCTTTGCCTTTTTGATGGCCCTATCGATGAATCGCTGCTCGTTAGAGGTAGCAAAATCAACGCTGTATAAGGATTCGATCGAATAGCGGTCTATAAGCGTAGCAAGATGATCAGATCCCACCTGATCGATTATCAAAGGAATATTTAAACGTTCTAGGTCAGCCTTGAGATTATGGAGTGATTCGAGTTCAAATTTCCTTGCAAAGAAGGATTTATTAGGAAATGCCTTTGAGCCTATTTCAATCGATTGATGATCTAAAAAATAGTAAGCAAATAGACCTTTGTTTTTCATTGCCTTTAGGAGCAATGGATTATCCTTAATCCTTAATAATTGATTGACTACCAGTATACTGTTCATGAAACTATTTCTTTTGTGATGCGCATTTTTTACTACAGTATTTTACCTGTTCCCAATTCTTCTCCCATTTTTTACGCCAGGTGAAGGGTCTTTCACAGACCACGCAAATTTTCTGTGGAAGATTTACTTTCTTGTGCGCCACTTATTCAAGAATAGATTTGGGCGCTGTATCGGGTTGGGCGTAACTGTATCGATCGATTAGGGATACTTTATAATAGGCATCAAGACCACCAATCGCAGCAGATGAGGCTTTCTCTTGATTGAACCAATGCGACTCGTCAATGCTATCAGAATTCACCCAGAAACGTTCAATAGTTGCGGTAAGAAGTATGCAGTCATTTTCAAGAAGATGCTCTCTGCTATAAGCACAAAGTATCTGAATATTACTCTCCTTTACAAAGGGTACAACGCATCCTTCTCGATGAAGAGATTCAATTTTGCAAAATTCAAACTCAGATTGTTGGTCTTCGAATTTGGCTGAGGTATGATGTGCATTAGCAGTCATCGTTTCAGTAATCTGATTGATGCTGAAATACTTAATTTCTTTGATGTTGTTGTAGGTATGGCGCTCAACGGTTAGCGGGCGAAATACCATACCCAAAAGAGGAGGGTTGCTTCCTAAATGGATTACCGAATTAAATACGGCAAGATTGTCTTTAGTGCCATCTGAGGTCCCAATAAGATTGGCAGATCGCAATCCGCAAAGGTTATTAATTAGATGGGCGCGTTCTCGTTTAGGAATCGATTCTATTTGATTCGAATCAAACTCAATCATTTTGTTTAACATTCAAGTAATATGTGTTAAACAAAAGTAATTAAAAAAGGCGGTCATTAGACCGCCTTAGCTATATTCTAATCTGCTTTGAGCAGAAGTACGGGTTGTTAGCTCAATTTATCGAAAAGAGATTGCATTTTCTCAGTCTCTTCTTCGGCTAAAACAGGATCAACTAGAATTCTTCCACTGTGTTCGTCGGTAGTAATACGTTTGCGTGAGGCAATTTCTACTTGAACCTGAGGAGGTAGTGTAAAGAATGATCCTCCAGAAGCACCTCTGTGGATAGGAACTACAGCAAGGCCATTCTTCACTGAGCTTCTAATATGCTTGTAGGCAGTAAATAGTCGCTCTTCAATATCTGTACCGTATTTTTCTGAAAGTTTGATTAACTCCTTTTCTTCTTTCTCGGTCTCAGCGAGGATATTTTGAAGTTCACCTTTCTTGTGCTCTAGGTGTTCTTTTCTTCCATTTAGCTTTTCAGTAGTTTGCTCGATGCTTTCATTCTTGTGCTCAATTTTTACTTTGAATTCACGAATGTGTTTCTCAGCAAGTTGAATTTCTAACTCTTGAAATTCAATTTCTTTCGTTAACGAATTGAACTCTCTACTGTTTCGAACATTTTTCTGTTGTTCAGCGTATTTCTTCATAAGAGCCTTAGCTTCTTCAATCGCATTTTTCTTTGCTGCGATTTCAGAATTCAGTGTGCTAATGTCTTCTTGAAGTTTTGCAAGTCGAGTGCTTAAACCAGCAACTTCATCTTCAAGGTCTTCAACTTCCATCGGAAGTTCACCTCTTAGATTTTTAATTTCATCAATTCTTGAGTCGATAAGTTGCAAATCGTAAAGAGCTCTTAGCTTGTCTTCTACGCTCATTTCTTTATTCTTCGCCATACGGATAGTACCCTACAGGGTTAGTATTTATTTCAGATAAATTGACGGCAAAATTACTAAATTTTTCTTGAAGGTATTTAGCAATTGCGTTTTTTGTAAATCGCTCAGATTCAAAGTGTCCGACATCGGCGAGCAGGAGCTCTCCTTGGGGTTTGAAAAAATCGTGATATTTCAAATCTCCTGTAACGTATGCATCTGCCTTTTGTCGAAGTGCTTCTTCGATGGCAAATGCGCCACTTCCTCCTAAAACAGCTACTTTGCGAATCGTGTTGTTTTTGAAATTACTATGTCTAATCACCGGCGTTTTAAAGGTTTCCTTGACTTTTTTCAAAAATGCCTCAGAATCTAGGGCTTCTCTTAAAAATCCGATTCGACCCATTCCACTCTTATCGTCATCCCGCAAGAGAAAGGAAACTTCGGTTAGCCCTAACTGTGTTGCCATTAAATCACTAACTCCTCCGATTACTTTATCTAGTGCTGTGTGCATCGCATAGATGCTAATATTATAGGTGATTGCTTTTTGGATGGCCCGTGATACATAGTCGGTCTGATCGATACGTTTTAACCCATTAAATAGAATCGGATGATAACAAACCACCATTTCACATTTCTTCTGATGAGCTTCTTCGATGACTTCTTCTAGTGCGTCATGACAGACAAGAACTCCACTGATGTTTGAGGCTGTGGATTGATAAAGCCAACCAACGTTATCGAAATCCTCGGCCCCTGCTAAAGGAGCCCACATTTCGAGTGCATTTGATATTTCGGTGCTTAGCATAGAAAAGAAATGAGCCACTAATTTATTATAAATTCGCATATGCATCTTTTGAAACTCGCCCTGGCTCCTTTTTCCTGGCTCTATTCGATCGTGGTCTATCTACGGAATAAGGCGTTTGATTTGGGGTGGTTTAGTTCTAAGAGGTTTTCGGCTTCAACCGTAGTAGTTGGTAATCTGAGTTTTGGAGGAACCGGCAAAACACCAATGATTCTTTGGTTGATCAAGGAGGTTTTTAATGCTAAAAATGTCGCAGTTCTAAGTCGGGGTTATGGCAGAAAATCTGTAGGTTTTAAGTGGGTAAAGAGTGATTCTACAGCTGCAGAGGTAGGTGATGAGCCCTTGCAGATTTTTAATGCTTCACGCCAGCTTCCTGTAGCAGTTTGTGAGGATAGACGAGACGGAATTGAGCGTATGGTTAGTGACCTCTCTCCTGATATCATTTTGCTTGATGATGCTTTTCAACATCGTAAAGTCAGTGCGAAGGCATATATTTTACTGACTACGTATTTGAATCCGTTTTTTAACGATTGTTATTTTCCTAAGGGTAAACTAAGAGATCATAAAACTCAAGCGAATCGGGCTGATATCATTGTGGTTACCAAGTGTCCGGTGGACCTTACCAAAGAGGAAGCCCAAATGATTAAAAATCGTATTCGTGAGTGGTCTTCAGCCCCGGTGTTTTTTGCTACGCTACAGTACCCTACATTAGGGGTTGAAGTCCTCGATTCAATCAGATCCACAAAAAATCTATTAATTACCGGAATAGCCGATCCTGCTCCTTTGGAGTCCTATCTGTTAGACCTAGATATTCCTTTTGATCATTTGCGATTTAAAGATCATCATGCCTACCAAGCATCTGATTTTTCGAATCTGGATAGATATGATAAAATACTTACAACTGCTAAGGATAAGGTGAAGCTAGAGGCTATAATACCTAATCATTTCATTGAAGTAATCGAGGTGGAACATTCGATTTGTTTTAATCAAAAGGAAGAACTCGTCAATCTAGTTCTACGAAAGGCGTTTGATGAGATCAATTAGGCGGCTGCTGTATCCCGATTCATTATCGTACCAGCCGATGACTTTGACCATTTTACCAATCACAGAGGTCATTTCTGAGTCGAATACACACGAGTGTCTATTTCTAAGAATGTCTACAGAAACGATAGGATCAGTAGTGTAGGATAAAATTCCCTTCCATCTAGATTCTTTACTAGCGTTTAAAAAGTGCTGATTGATTCTATCGACACTAACCGATTCTTTCACATTAAAGGTGATATCTGTTAAGGAACCGTTCGATACAGGTACGCGTATACCGCAACCTCCCATTGAATCAGATAGATTAGGAAATATTTTAGTTAGTGCCTTTGCCGCACCAGTAGTAGTTGGAATAATCGAAGCAGGAGCAGAACGCGCCCTTCTTAAATCTTTGTGATACTTATCGTGCAACGACTGATCGGAGGTAAAGGAGTGAACAGTGGTTACATAAGCTTGGTCAATACCGCATAGATCCTCAATGAGTTGAATCATTGGTGCTGCATTATTCGTGGTACAGGATGCCCCT
>JAYPSS010000102.1:0-5607 GCA_038133115.1 Flavobacteriaceae bacterium
CTAATTTTTTGGAATTAAGCTTTTTAAGAAGATCCTTGTACTCAGGTAAAGGATTAGAGGCGGTGTCACTTAACAATTCACTAAGGTGACGTTTGTAAGCGCGTGGAATTTCTTGATACTCATTGAATGCCGTTTTTTTTGCCTCTTGTACCTCTAGCTGAACTTCTTCATCAATTTGATTCAATTCTTCTTGGGTACAGACCTTCTTTTCAAGTATCCATTGCTTGAAAGTTCTTAAGCAATCATGATTTTGTTCCCATGCTAGACGGTCTTCAGATTTGTACCGTTCATGTGAACCAGAGGTACTATGGCCCTGCGGTTGAGTAAGCTCGGTAACGTGCACCAAAACGGGCACGTGATCTATGCGTGCTAGCTTCTCCGCTTTTCCGTAAGCTTCAATTAGCGCAGGATAGTCCCATCCTTTAACTTTAATAATCTCAAAGCCTTTAGCGTTTTCATCGCGACTAAATCCTTTTAAAGCCTCTGAAATACTTTGTTTAATGGTATGATATTCTGCCGGTACTGAAATGCCGTATTCGTCATCCCAAACACTCATAACCATTGGTACTTGCATTACCCCAGCCGCGTTCATTACCTCAAAAAAGAGACCTTCTGAGGTTGAGGCATTACCAATAGTTCCCCAAGCGATTTCATCCCCCGAAACGCTAAACTTTGAAGAACCCTTAATCGACCGATTACGATAAACTTTTGAAGCCTGAGCTAATCCTAGTAAACGTGGCATTTGCCCAGCTGTCGATGAAATATCTGACGCCGTGTTGTATTGTCGAGTTTGATTGATCCAGTTTCCATGATGATCTACGATAGGAGTAGAAAAATGCCCGGTCATCTGTCTACCACCGTTCATAGGTTCATGGGCTAAATCGGTAGTACCGAACAACGTATGAAAAAATGAAACAGGGTTCATTAAACCCTGAGCAAACATTAAAGTCTGGTCCCTGTAATACCCACTGCGATAATCGCCTGGTTTAAAGAATTTACTAAGAGCAATTTGTGGAAGTTCTTTACCGTCACCAAAGATTCCAAACTTGGCACGTCCGAGAAGTACTTCTTTTCGACCCAATAGACTGCATTCCCTGCTCAATCTAGCTATTCGATAATCCTCTAGAAGTTGAGATCGAAATTCAGAAAAAGTCATTTCATTATCGTGCATAGCCTTGCTTAAGTATCAATTCGATGTGGCAAAAATAAACAAACCCTTTACATTAGAACAAGGATCTTGTAAAGAGTCGACTGAGGGTTTCAAAACGCAATGCGAGTACAAATCTTACTTTACTCAGGTAATCGTCACTAAATGAGATATATCCTTTCTGATGATGCACGGGTAAGTATATTTCTAAGAAATCGGGTACTAGATTTAATCGAATCCCAGATCCGTGATAAAATTCTGTATTTTGACCTAGATCTTTCTGAAGGGCAATTTCAGTGTACATTTCTACAAAGCGATACAAGTTTATCGCCGTACTCAATGTGATCAAGCCTCTATTCGCGAAATCGCGATTTACCATCTCAGAAACAAAAGCTCCCTCGGCTCTAACGAGTTGTTGAGAAAACAAACCACTAGATTCAGATCGCCCAATTAGATTGTAGTCATAGAGATAGTCATTAGGACCATTGACTCCGAAGGAGAAATAATCATCATTGGTGTTGTTTTTGATAAAAGCCCCTGCGAACAATCGTGCACTAAGTTGAGTGTTATTGGTAAATAATTTTCGATATTCAATAGCTCCAGAAACCTTTATAAATTGATTTGAGACCTGTAAATCTGCTAGGGTGCTTTGAAAATCAAATAGGCTTTGAGTACTCTGTTGATGACGAATATTAAGAACACCATAATCGGGATTAGTAAGTTCAGTTGACGATACAATTTCATCATCATAGCTTCTAGACACTAAGCGGTACCTAAACATCCAACTATTTTTATGGCGTTTATTTAAATCAGGATCTTGCCCATTTAAACGAATAAAAGGGGTTAAGGTGGTGTAAAGCGAGTTTTTATTAAAGTGCTGAGAACTGCCAAAAATCCCGTAAGAAACACGAGTTCTGTTTCGGTCCATTGTCCAATGATTTCTTAAGACTGAAAAATTACCAACAACCGTATTCTCTTTAGATGAATAAAGAGGCGTAATCTGAAACTCAATGGGTTTATTCAGTAAACTTTGATTAGAAAAACTTAAGCCGGCAGCAACTCCATCGTAAAGGTTGAAGTTGGCTTGGGGGGTGATAAAAAGATTGTTGTGAGCAGCACTGGGAAGATCTGTGAACGGTAGTATTTTTATAGGCTTAGCAAAAAGTTTAGATCTTGGATTGAGGACATTATTAGTTGCTATAAACTCGGGTGATTCTAGATGAGGATTTACTACATATCGAACTCCGGGTTGGTTTTCAAAATTCACGAAGGGTTGTCTCTTTGAATTGTAAACCCACTTTTCGTTCAGTACTGAATCTCCCTTCATTTGAGCCACTTTAACCGGTAAAGCGTAGGCTCCATTTTGCGAAACTCTTAAAAAATCAATCCCTGATCGTTGTTGTTCAAGATGTAATTGAAAATCGACATGATTTCTGTTACTTAAGATTCTTCGATCGACAATGGGTGCATTGATTTTAGAAGGTAGGTACCATTTTAAGTCGAACGCGGAGGCGCCAGGTTTTAGGTATTGGCTGAGCTGGTACGATTTGAGGCCAGATCTAATCGCTAATTTATTTTCATCACTAATACTTAAATCAAACAATTGAGCAGAACGTATCGGATGCGCTATTTGCCAATTGTAATTGAGTAATTGATTCGACCTCGATAATAAAGGTTGGTCTAAGTTTTTATTCTCGATATACCGATCGAGCCATTGAAAATGATGGTTGAAATCGATCTGTCCAAGATCGTATTTTTTGACCGGCCACCAACTAGCAAACTTTCCGCTAAACGAGAGGTTTGGGTATTGATTAGAAACATACTCTTGCAATAAGTACTGGGAAAACCCATCAATATAAAACTGTTCTAGCTCCGGATTAGAATCAAAATTGAGTTGTAGATACTTACGAGCAATGGTCTTCAATAATTTTAATTCTTCGAAAAAATTTGAAGGATAAGGTGATAAAAAAGATGGAATGTCGTCAATGCCCACTAGGGGTCGTTCTTTATAGTCTTGTTCTAGAATAAGAAGTGGCCTAAAACTTATCCCCGCTAAATAATTCTCTAGAAAAGGTAAGACTCGATCTAAGGTTGCTTCGATGTTCTCAAAATCAGCTAACCAATCATTTGTTATGACAATTTCGGGTAGTTGATTTTTGAAACGAGTAGTGTTTGTAGTGTAATTAACAACAATCGCAGGAGGAGAGGCAAGAACTCCTCCAATTTGATGGGTACCAATGGCAGGAAGATCACTATCAATAAAAAGCTCCTTTGTGTCGTTAAGTCTAATGTTATAAGACACGATTCCTGATCGTTGATTTCCACGCTGCCTAAAGTGATGTGCTCTTAACCGTTCATCTTCTTTGGGTACGGGTATGATGAATTGATTTTTAAGAATAAATGACTCTTTGTCTTTCCCGTAACCGGTAAACCTGATATCTGGAAGATATAACGTGTAATCTATATTTAGGGTTAAGGGGTCGGTCTTATTCTCAGAAGGAATTTTAATGGCTAAAATATCAAATTCAATTCGTGAATAAGGAATTTCTGAATCGTTGATTTTGATTGATAAATCAATAGTTCGACCCCGATCTTTTTCTGCTGCAAGATGAAGTCGTCGATCAAAAACTTGTCTAAATGATTTGGCTAGTGGGGTTACTTTCGAGGAATAAGAATGATTCCAATCATACAAATACAATGAATCACCATAAACAAAGTACTCAGGGGTTAATTCTAATTTGCTAGATACCTGGATGGTTTGATCTTTTTGAATATCAAGATCTGCAGTAAAACGCAATGGAGGTAATTCTTGAGCGTAAATCCCACTGAATAAAAGAAGTAATAAATACCTGAATGAGGTCATTTTAAAAATTAGGTCGAAGATCTTTTCCTTTGTAGAAATTGGTAATTATTTCGACGACCTCATCAGGGGTGTCAACAAGGTGGATCAGGTCTAAATCTTCAGGACTGATGTTTTTCTGACCAAGAAGCTGATCTTTGATCCAGTCCATCAGACCTGACCAAAAATCTTTCCCAACAAGAACAATTGGGAATCGCTTAATTTTGTTCGTCTGAATCAGCGTTACCGCTTCAAAGAGTTCATCTAACGTGCCAAACCCTCCAGGCATTACAACGAAGCTTTGGGCGTACTTCACAAACATGACTTTACGAACAAAGAAGTAGTCAAAATCGATATTCTTGTCTTCGTCGATGAATTCATTTGGATGTTGCTCGAAAGGAAGTTTGATGTTGAGACCGACTGAAATTCCTTTGCTTTCTTTCGCTCCTTTGTTAGCTGCCTCCATAATTCCAGGCCCACCACCCGTTATGATTCCGAAGCCTTCATTGGACAGTCTTTCGGCAATATTTTTTCCTAGCTGGTAATAAGGATTTTTTTCAGGAGTTCGGGCAGAGCCAAAAATGCTGACACAAGGTCCTATTTTAGCCATTCGCTCATAGCCTTCGACAAACTCGCCCATGATTTTAAAAATTGACCAAGAATCATTGGTCTTAATTTGATTCCAAATTTTTTCTTCTTGTCTAGACATTGAATAATAGATTGAGTTTGAATTTACTTTAATTCTTTCTTTAAGAATGGTGCAGTCAAGCTTTTTTTACTTCTCGCTACCTCTTCGGGGGTTCCAAGGGCAACAATTTGTCCTCCGCCTTTGCCTCCCTCAGGCCCAATATCAATGATGTAGTCTGCTATTTTAATAACATCGAGGTTGTGTTCGATAATTAGAACCGAATTTCCTCTGTTGACCAGTCGCTGGAGCACCTCCATAAGAATTCGCACATCTTCAAAGTGCAGCCCCGTGGTAGGTTCGTCGAGAATGTAAAACGTTTTTCCCGTATCTCGTTTTGCAAGTTCGGTGGCTAATTTTACGCGCTGTGCTTCTCCTCCGGACAGGGTAGTTGAAGCTTGTCCCAAAGCGATATATCCTAAGCCAACATCGTTTAGGGTTTTGAGAATGCGATGAATCTTCGGAATGGATTCAAAAAATTCGGTAGCTTCCTCAATAGTCATTTCTAGAACGTCGGAGATACTTTTTCCGCGATATCTAACTTCAAGAGTTTCTCGATTAAATCGTTTCCCGTAACAAGTTTCACAAGGTACATGAACATCTGGTAAGAAATTCATTTCAATAACCTTAAGTCCGGCCCCTTGACACGTTTCGCAGCGACCACCTTTCACATTAAAACTAAAGCGACCAGGTTTATATCCCCTTATGACGGCTTCGGTTGTTTTGGCAAATAGGCTTCGAATTTCATTAAAAACTCCTGTGTAGGTAGCCGGATTAGAACGTGGGGTTCTACCTATTGGAGATTGATTCACGTCAATGACCTTGTCGCATAATTCAAGTCCTGTTATCTTTTTGTAGGGTAACGGCTCCTTTACACCATTGAAGTAAAAGGCATTCATAATGGGGTAGAGGGTTTGGTTGATTAGAGAAGATTTT
>JAYPSS010000103.1:0-5563 GCA_038133115.1 Flavobacteriaceae bacterium
GTTTCTGAATCCTTCAGAATATCTAGGGCATACTGCCCCATCTTTTCTACTTCCCCAATTTCAGCTACGTATCCAGAGAATCCATGAATATTTACTTCAGGAAGTCCTCCAGCATTCGAAGAAACAACTGGAGTCCTACTAATCATTGCTTCGAGAGCAGCTAGACCAAAACTCTCCTGACCTGAGGGAAGTAGGAATAAATCGCTCATGCATAAAACGCGGTCGATCTCAACACTGTTACCAAGAAATTTAACCTTTGAATAAATACCGAGTTCTTTCGATAGGCGTTCAGCTTTGATGCGATCGGGCCCTTCACCAACCATAACTAGTACAGCTGGATGCTTATCAAGAATCTGCTTAAATACTAAGATAACATCCTCGATGCGCTTGACCGGTCTAAAATTACTCATGTGCGTGATGATGAATTCTTCCTTAAGCGCCATTAGATTTCGATCACATGGCTGGTTTTGCATCTCGGCATACTTAGCAGCATCAATAAAATTGGGAACCACCTCGATCTCTCTATCCACCTCAAACATCTCAAAAGTAGTATCCTTAAGATTTTCAGAAACTGCAGTCACAATATCTGATTTATTAATACTAAAGGTTACCGCAGTTTTATAGAAAGGATGACTGCCCACTAAAGTAATATCTGTCCCATGAAGCGTAGTAATCATTGGAATAATGATTCCCTCTTCCTTAAGCATCTTCTTAGCCATATATCCCGCGTAGGCGTGAGGTATCGCGTAATGAACATGAAGCACTTCGATTTTATACGCCTTTATCGTATCAACCAATTTGCTCGAAAGTGCGAGGTCATAGGGTTGGTGCTTAAAAAGCGGATACTCAGGAACATCTACCTCATGATAATAAATATTCTTTTCTAATAAGGCTAAGCGTACGGGTTGACTGTAGGTAATAAAATGTACCTCATGACCCGCTCGAGCAAGTGCCATTCCTAGCTCAGTAGCAACTACACCACTTCCACCGAAGGTGGGATAACAAACCATTGCAATTTTCACAGCTCGAATTTTATCAAAGATAGTACCATAATACTAAAGCAGAGACTCATAAACCACTCTTTGAATCTCTGTTCTCATATTGGTCTTACCTAAGAGGTTGCGATTCATGTCAGGATAGGTTCTATTCGAAAGAAACACATATACCAACTCTTTTTCAGGATCAGCCCACACATAAGTTCCTGTAAAACCAAGATGTCCAAACGATTTAGG
The DNA here is from genome assembly GCA_038133115.1 of Flavobacteriaceae bacterium. Taxonomy (GTDB): domain Bacteria; phylum Bacteroidota; class Bacteroidia; order Flavobacteriales; family Flavobacteriaceae; genus UBA3478. The sequence goes on from JAYPSS010000103.1 coordinate 1,233, forward strand.
AGAAACACATCCGCAGGTAGATCCTTCACCTTCTAATTGAGGTTTATCAAACCCTACCCCGCGTCGATTACCTTGATGACAATAATAACAAGTGTTAAATCTTCGGATCGTAGAACTTTGTAGAAATTGCGAACCACCATAAGAACCCTCTTGGAGATACATCTGCATAAGTTTCGTAAGATCATTGGCATTGCTAAAAACACCTGCATGACCTGCCACTCCCCCCATCATCGCCGCACCCATATCATGCACATACCCTTGAAGTAGGTCATGACGAAAATATGTATCCTTTGCTCCTGGGTCAACACGTGGTTGTACTGTACTTTGTCGTGTTTTTTGGGTGCAAAAACTTCACCCGAGTGGTGTATATAAAAACGACTCTATTTGCTTGTCAAATGAGCCGTAACGATTAGTAAAATGCCAAAAAATTAGATAGTACGGTAAATCACTATAGCGATACTTTTTCGATTCAAGACTTGATTCTTTGATCCTTAGAAACATCTGTTTTGTATAATCAGATCTAAGAAAAAGTGATTGACTAACGGCGATACCGAACTCATCACTTTCCTTGTAGCGGTAAAATTGCGAAGAAGGGTGCTGCTTTTTATCTAAGGTCTCTTTATAAAACGGTATCCAAGCAGGCAATCTTCCATGATGCGAAAGGGCGGCGATAAGTGGTGTTTGACCAATTTCTGTACCTTCTAACTCCTTAAACCAATTTGAAAACCGATCCCCAAGACTTATTTCACCTCTTTCTTGAGCACGCATAACAAGGGGTAAGCTTGCAGCAATTTTAGTTACTGAGGCTATATCGTAACGAGTATCCCATTCAATGGGGACTTTTTTTTTATAGGTCTGATACCCAAAATTACGCTCGTAAACCACTTTTCCCTTTCGAGCGATAATCACTTGGCCACCAGGCGCCATTTCCTCATCTACTACTCTAGCGATTAGCCGATCTACTTCTTTTAGTTTATTACTAGATAATCCAACTCTTTCAGGAACTTTAGAATAGGATATTAAGTTCTTAGCTGGGTAAGACACTCCCTTTCCTACCTTAAATCTATGGTTCACAGTAACCGGTAATTTTCCCTTAACTGCAATTGCTCCAAAAATGGCTTGCGCAGTAGCACTTCGAGATTCAGCCGTGTTTTGATAGCCTACGAGTATAGAAGCCTTTGATTCAGATAAAACATCAAGAGCATAAGGACTTCCAAAATGCGCAATAATTACAGGAACCGTTATTAATTCTAACGGTCTTAGGCGATTTAAAAATTCTTCTGAGAAATCAGTCTTCCTCCAAGGAGTACTGGTGTCTGGTAAGTGACCTAAAATAACGGCAGAATAATCCTCCAATTCAAGGGTATTCAAGTCAGAAAAAGAGACCTTCTCTACATAAGCATATCTCGCTAACGATTCGTAAAATGACTGATCATCCTCTGACTCTGAAGACACATATAAATATCGATTAGAAATCGCAAGTGGGAGATTTCTATTATCATCAATCACTGTTATTGCTGATTCAAAAACTTGCTCTCTTAACAATTGATCCTCAGTAGTTTCAATATCCTCATTTAATTTTTCTAATGAAGGTATCTCTAGGTGATTTAGGCCTAATAAGTATTTAGCTTTAAGAATCTTTTTAACCGATTGTTCGAGTCGTTTTTGTAAGTACGAGGAGAGCTTAATTTTGTCTAGTAAAATATCTGAAGTAGCCTTTACATCAAGCGGATATAGGAGAATATCTGCCCCTGCTTCAAAAGCTTTTAGACCCACTTCATTAGGATCGATCCCCTCACTCACTCCTTTCATATTCAAAGCATCTGTGATTACTAGGCCATGAAAACCGAGTTGGTTTTGAAGTAGCTCAGTAGATATATGGTATGAAATCGATGCCGGATCATTTTTGGCATCTTTTAATTTTGGAAGTGCTAAATGCGCTACCATAACCGAATGAACACCAGAATCAATCATTCTTTTGAATGGAATCAATTCTAGCGTGTCTAATTGATTACGATCAGCTAAAACCACAGGCAATGCATGGTGTGAATCTGTTGAAGTGTCTCCATGCCCTGGGAAATGCTTTATAGAACCCATAACACCTGCACCCCACATACCTGAATAAAATGCCTCGGCTGCCTCACTAACCGCCTGGGGATCTTCGCCAAAAGAACGGTTACCGATAATTGGGTTAAGTGGGTTAGTATTCAAATCTACCGCTGGAGCATAATTCATATGAATACCTATACGTTTATTATGAGCGCCGATTCGTTCGCCTACCCTTCTAATAAGCTCGGTATCCCTAGTTGCACCCAACGTCATGTTCCAAGGAAATGCAAACGATGGTTTTAATCGCATACTAAGACCCCATTCAGCATCCATCGTCATAAGTAATGGAATTTTCGAAGATGCCTGATAACGACGAGTAAGTTCTAATTGCCTTTTTGGACTACCTACAGAGAACAAAAGCCCTCCAATATGTTGATCATTAATGAGTGATTCTATACGCTCGGGCTCCTCTTCAGAAGGTTTTGAGTCAGTAAAAACAATAATAAGTTGCCCTACTTTTTCCTCAATAGTCATTTGATTATAAACACTATCTACCCAACTATTTTGCCGATACCGATCTTCTGCATCGAGCACACTATAATTTATAGACTGGGCGTAGGATTGTATGGATGCTAAAATGATTAGTAGCATCCCAGTATATTTATTGATCATTGAGTTAAGTTACAAAAATCGTGAATGCCAACTATCACTAGCAGGCACTTCCCAATGAGTCTCAAACTCCTCCTTGTTTTCAACTAAATTATTGAACACAATAGTATTTGCTGAAACTGCCTTGTCCTTAGCCATCTTTCTAAAGTCTGATAGGGATTTGTAGGCTAAGAATTCACCTTGTTTGAAGGTAACATTCATTTTATCGAGCAGTGTTACTTGAAATTTTTCCTCGATTTCTTGAATAAAACGAACTGAACTATCAATGGAGCAACCTGAAGCCCTCTGGTTATCTTGATCTACTCCTAACACAATAAATCGTCTGTAAGGTAGCGTGTAGGCGGCTTTTAAAGGGGTGCCATGCGCAGCCCAATTGGCCACAAAGTGATCTAAGCTAGGAATTAATCGCTCTAGCTCCTCTTCAGTAAAAGGACGATTCGATGGATAAATCCATATTCTAGCCTGATCGGGAAGTTCTTCAAAACTAATTTTCATACCTAGTCATTCTTATAAATCTGCAGCTTCTGCGATGAGTTGAGCTAAATCTTTAACTTCTACCGAAGAATCTGTGGCAGTAGCACCATCATTTAACATCACATTGCAGAAAGGACAAGCCGCCGCAACAACAGATGCTCCACTCGTATTCACCTCCTCAGAGCGTTCGTGATTGATTTCTTTATTACCCGCTTCAGATTCTTTAAACATTTGAGCACCGCCAGCTCCACAACAGAGTGCATTTTTCTTGCATCGCTTCATCTCAACGATTTCAGCCTCTAATTTTTTAATGATTTCTCTAGGCGCTTCATAAACTCCATTTGCCCGACCCAAGTAACAAGGGTCATGATAAGTAATCTTTTTTCCCTTAAAGCTCCCCCCCTCAATATGGATACGATTTTCTTCTAACAGCTGTTTTAAAAATTGGGTGTGATGAAGAACTTCATAGTTTCCTCCTAGTGAAGGGTACTCATTTTTAATCGTATTGAAACAATGGGGACAAGTGGTAACCACTTTCTTTACCCCGTAAGCATTCATGGTTTCAATATTAGTAAGGGCTTGCATCTGAAATAAAAAATCGTTGCCGGCGCGCTTGGCAGGATCTCCTGTGCAGGTCTCCTCCTTACCCAAAACACCAAAGGAAATATTCGCACTGTTTAGGATTTTAACAAAGGCTTTTGTAACCTGCTGCGCTCGCTGATCAAAACTTCCTGCACATCCGACAAAAAATAACACCTCGGGTGACTTGCCCTCGGCAGCATATTCTGCCATGGTTTTTACACTTAGTCTATCCATTTCAAACGATCTTCACTATTAAACGGCCATGGAGCCCCATTATTTTCGATATTGGTCATCATTGAATTTAATTCTGAGGGAGATGATGCCTCTTCCATGGTAATATATTGGCGCATTGATAAAATGATTGACATTGGACTTATGCCGATCGGACATTCCTCAACACATGCATTACAAGTCGTGCAAGCCCACAGTTCTTCGCGGGAGATATAGTTATCAAGTAAAAAGTGCTCTTTCACTATATCACCCTTTTCAACCAAAGAAGTAGCACGATCTCTCGTATCCATCATGATCTTACGAGGTGATAATAATTTACCGGTTTG
>JAYPSS010000104.1:0-5524 GCA_038133115.1 Flavobacteriaceae bacterium
AGTTTTATGCTACCGAAAAGGTTTTTAAGGCCTTATCTCAACGATTCGATTATATTTTCGATGAAAATTTTCAGTATCCTGGAGTTCCTGAGATCACTAAGAATTACATTACAAAAAACATTCCTTTTAAAGTGAAGGAATTTCAATTCTTACCAATCGAAGCAGATCATGCTGGGATGCAGGTATTAGGTTTTAGAATAGGTCGTTTGGCCTATGTTACAGATATCAAGCATATCTCTGAAGATCAAATAGCATTATTAGACAACTTAGATATATTAATTATTAACGCATTACGACATGAGCCGCACCATTCTCATCTGTCGTTAAGTGAGGCCATTGATTTGGGAAAACGAATTGGTGCGAATAAAACTTATTTCACACATATTAGTCATACCATGGGTTTTCATAATGAGGTGTCTGCTGATTTGCCAGAAGGTTTTTTCTTAGCTTATGACAACCTAAAACTAGAATTTGATAGTAATGAATAAGAGTATTTTCAGATATTTATTTTTCTTCACATTAATCATCCTCATTTTTTTAGCGGTTAATTACCAGCGAAAATTAGAGCAATTAACCAATCAGCTAGAGCAGTGTGAAGCTCGCTAAGAATGTGAGTTTATAAAGCTTAAGAAGTCGCGAAAATTATCGGGATGAACTTGGTGTCCAGTAGGATAGTTGTGATAATCAACATTCAAACCTTGACGCTTCATTTTCTCAGCAGAGTGTTGAGACCATTCTACGGGAATTACCTGATCTTCAGTGCCGTGTGAAAGATAGAAATAGGTGTTTGGTAAAGATTTAATTTCTGAAGGAAGAATTTCTTCATTTAGATAACCACTTAGCCCAATAATCGAATAAAAAGAGTATGGGTAATGGTAGCTTAAGGCTAAACTCAGTATGCATCCTTGACTAAATCCTAAAAGGTGTACTTTGCCCGTTAAACTATATTTATTTCTCAGTAAGTCAATTTCTGTTTTGATCCTTTTTACAGAGTCTTCAGCTTGTTTAATATCGTTCCATTTAGTGCCATCCGCCTCGAAAGTAATTGCATACCATGCAAATCCTGAAAATCCGGTTGAATAGGGTGCTCGTAGAGAGAATACATTCAAGTGTTTTGGTAAATACCTTGCAAAACCAAAAAGATCTTCTTCTGAGCTTCCGTAGCCATGAAGTAGAACCATGCAATCCTCTGAAGGGCCTTCAGAAGCTTTATGAAGGTAATGTAGATGCTCCATTAGGATTATTTCAATGTAAGTATCCCGTTAAAAAAACTTCCAGTGCCTGTAGTATCGAAAGATTCACCGCAAAAAAGTTGAGTTTGAGGATCTTTTTCCATCGCCGTGTAAGACTTATCGGTAGTAAAGAAACTTAGATTAGCCATTGAGCCTTCTTTTATCTCTGGGGTAGAGATTTGGAATAATTGGTACCCGCTACATAGGATTTCAACCGCTTTTTGGATACCAACCAATTTAGAAAGGGCAGGGAAGAGGTAATCCTTTGTTTTTGATCCAAATTCTGCAAGATCAAACTCTAAATTCTTTTCTTCGGCGCTGCAATTGAAATGATCCGACACAACGATATCAATGGTACCTTCCTTAAGTGCCTCTATAAGTATTAATCGCGTTTCTTCGTTGGCCAATGGTGGATTCAATTTATACCTAGAATCAAACCCTTCCAATTTTTCATCATTGAAATAAAGGTTGCCTATACTCACGCTTGCAGTCACACTTAGACCTTCCTGCTTAGCGTCTCGAATAAGTTCAACGGATTCAGCGGTTGAAACTCCCATAAAATGGATTTTACCTCCAGTGTATCTCAGTAATTCTAAATCTCTTTGAATACGTATCGATTCTGCGATTGATGGGATACCCTTTAAACCTAATTGGGTACTAGTTACACCTTCGCGTACTACACCTTTACCTTTTAAATAATGGTCACAAGGAAAAACTCCAACCATGCCGTTAAAGGGTTGTGTGTACTGAAGCGCCAATTTCATTAGCCCTGTATTGGTAATTCCTTTTTTATAATCAACGTATGCTATGGCTCCGGATTGTTTCAAATCATAGAGCTCTGCCAGTTCCTCACCTTTACTCTCCAAACTCAAGGTGCCATAGGGCAATATGCTTATTGGTAGGTGTTTATATTGATTAAAGAAGGATAGTGCGCTTCCCTTATCAGGTAGCGGAAATGTATTGGGTAATAACCCTATATGTGTAAATCCGTTTTTCGAAATGCTGTTTAAATCATCTAAAAGTTTACCCTTTGCCTCGTAGCCTGGTTCACTAAGGGCAACCTCAGCATCAATCCAACCGCTACTGACCATTTGACCCGAAAGATCCACCACTTCTTCAGTGTTAATAGATAGGTCGGTACCAATTTCAGTAATATTGGCTTCTTGTATTCTAATATCTACGATTTGATTGTTTAAGGGATGTCCTGTTTCGATCAGGGTAACACCTTTTAGTAAATAATCCTTCATGGAGATGATTTAATGCAAATTTAGGAAATAAATCATCCTTAGTATTTGGCTGATTTCGAACCTACATCGCTTTCTTTTATAAAAGCTTTTAAATCGTCATTAGCAGACTTTAAGTCGGCTGCTCTTAAATACATCATGTGTCCAGATTCGTAGCCCTTAAAACTAAAGCGATCACTAAACTGTCCACTGGGATCAATTTGCCACAAGGTATATTTTGCATTGAAATAGGTAGTGGCACCGTCATAATATCCCGATTGACAAAGCACTTTTAAGTATGGGTTTTCAGCCATTGCAATTCCTAAGTCCTCTCGGGTATTGACACGATCGTCCTCCCAAGGTCTTACCGGTCCGAACATATTGTACTTGACATCGGTTCTAAATCCTAGAACCTCATTGTAGTAATAATTTACCGCTGGTGTAAAACTATGAAGCCATGAAGTGAGTTCTGAATTGTAATCAGGTCTCATTCCAACTTTTTCTTTGTCTATTCCTTTGTAACGACTATCTAAGCGTCCGACGGTAAAGCCCTCCTCTCTGAGCAGATTTTTCCAAAAATAGGAGGTAGGGATATTTAGATTTAGTCCTGCAACTTCTGATACACTTAATCCAGAAAATCGCGCTAAGTCTTCAGTAATTTTTTGACGTTCGCTTCCCTTTAAAGAACCGCCTTTAGCAAGTGCAGGAATTAAGGTGTTTAAGGTGAAGTCTTCAGATTTCTTCAAGGCTTCTGTTAACTCTAATTCATTTAAACCACCCTGTAATTTATTGTGATAATGAGCAGCAGCCGTATAGTATGGGACATTTAAAGCTTCTGAGACTGGACCCCCAACGCGTAGCACTTGATAGTCTGCTGGGCTAACCATGATCACTCCATTTAAATACATCCATTGAGACTCTTGAAGCGTTCGGGCTAATCCCATTACACGGGTTCCGCCATAACTTTCACCGATGATATATTTTGGCGCTCGCCATTTGTTATGTCTTGTTACGAAGGTGTTTAACCACTCCGCTAGATAAGTAATATCAGCATCAATACCGAAGAATTTTGAACGGTCAACTTGCTTAGGATCGAGAGGTATCGTTCTTGAGTAACCTGTATTTACCGGATTAATAAAAACAATATCCGCATCCGTTAGCACCGTATTTGGGTTGTCTTTTACTCCATAGGGTTGTACTGGAAAACCTTCGTCATCAATCGTTAGCACTTTAGGACCAGTGTAAGCGAGATGCATCCAAACCGATCCAGACCCGGGCCCCCCATTAAAACTCATGATTAAGGGTCTTGTTTCATTGACCTCTTGATTCGTAGCTTTCTTTTGGTAATAGGTGTATTGTAAATACGCGATTTCACTACCATCGGTATCCCATACCGGTTGAGTACCCACCTCTACGGTATATTCTAACCACGAATTACCGATTCGAATACGATCTTCCTTAACCATCAATGTGTCTGAAGGAAGACTGCGTTGGGCAATTAAACCCATAGAGCTGAGAATAAAACCGAAGACAAAGAGTTTTTTCATTGTAATAGAATTTGATGGAATTAATGTACTAAAACTGTTCAAAGGCGCCAATTCCAAAAAGAGCAAAATCATATTTAACAGGATCTAGGGGGTCAAATGCCCTTAAATTGATATCCAATTCTTCTAATGCCTTGGCGTCATTTTGCTTTCTTTTAAGGATTCCTAATTGCCTTGCGATTCGGGCGGTATGAACATCTAAAGGGCAAGATAATTGAGCGGTATTGATGTTGTTCCAAATCCCAAAATCAACTTCTTTTTGATTGGGCCTAACCATCCATCGTAAATACAAATGAATACGTTTGGCAGCAGAACCCTTAGAGGGGTCGGCAAGATGTTTTTCAAAGCGGCTCTCGTGAGGAGCTCTCAAAATAAAGTTTCTAAAATTGGATATTCCCGAATTCAAGAAGGGGGTATCAGTCTGAAATAAAGACTCTAGGCTGTTATGGATACGGTAATATTCTTTTAAGCGGATCAGTAAAAAAGCTAAATCACGCTCATTAAAGGTTCGATGAACAAACCCTTTGGCGCAACGTTCAATTTCATCAGAGTTATGTTCTAAAAGAAAATAATGAGGTTGACCTTCGAGAATTTCAAAGATTTTTTCCGCATTCTTGATAATTGACTTTCGATTACCCCAAGCGATCAGCGCAGTCAGCAATCCGAGTATTTCTTTATCCTGTTTACTGTCGGCTCTATGAACTACCCCTAAAGGATCAGTTTCTAAAAATTCAGATGATTCATATTGCGCAGCCTTTTCATCGAGATACTGCTTTAATTCTCTTTTAGATAATCTGGCCATTTTCAAGAGTTATCATACGATCAGCCTTAGCCGCCAAATTCTTATCATGGGTAACCATTAAAAAGGCTGTACCGGTTAATTCCCGAAGTTCTGAGAACATCTCGAAAAGTTGACTTGCATTGATAGAGTCTAGGTTACCACTAGGTTCATCGGCGAAGACAATAGAAGGCTCATTGATCAGTGATCTAGCCACAGCAATTCGTTGCCTTTCTCCGCCAGAAAGCGTTGCAGGTTTCTGATCTTTCTGTCCTAAAACATTCATTTTTTGTAATAAGCTTAGGGCACGTTCTTCTAATATCTTGTGGTCTTGACCGGCTATTTTTGCGGGGAGCATGACGTTTTCTAGTGCACTAAACTCATCCAATAATCCGTGAAATTGAAATACAAAACCCATGTGTTTGTTTCGATACATCGATTTGATCTTTTCAGAACAGCTTAAAAGATCACTGCCCAAAAGTGTTAGACTTGAATCGGATCGATGGTCAGGAGGTTCTAAACCGCTTAAGATACTTAAAAGAGTCGTCTTGCCCGCTCCTGAAGCCCCTGTGATTGCAATAATTTCGGCTTTATTGACAACAATTGAAACACCATCTAAGACAGGTTTGTTATCGTAATGTTTAAACAGATTTTGACCTTTTAAAATCATTGTTGTGATGTAACTTCACGCAAAATAAAGATTATGAAAGAGAAAATTTACTTTGCTAGCGGATGTTTTTGGTGTAC
>JAYPSS010000105.1:0-5508 GCA_038133115.1 Flavobacteriaceae bacterium
CCAGGGACCAACTGATTATGAGTCAGCTACTCTAACCAACTGAGCTATAGGACCTAAAGGCGGGCGCCAAAATTACAGTTAATTTTTGGGTGTTCCAAGCCTAAAAAACAAAGCTAGACGCTCCGGCCAAAGATATTCGCTATTTTTGTTTTATGGAAAGTGAAAGACAACGAAAAATCGGGGCATTACTGCAACGTGACCTGGCCGATATTCTTCAGAAAGCGGCGAAGGGCTCTGGTATTTCTGGGCTGTTGATTTCGGTGACAGAAGTGGCGGTAACGGTTGATTTGATGATCGCCAAGGTGTATTTAAGTTTCTTTCCAGAAGAAAAAGGCGATGAGCTTTTTGAAGGTATCCGATCGAATGCTCCTTTAATTCGTCACGAGCTTGCTAATCGCACCCGTAATCAGATGCGGAGAGTTCCTGAGCTTTTATTTTTTAAAGACGAAACTGCCAAGAAGGCGGAGGCTATAGAGCGTTCATTAAAAGGAGAAGAAAACCCCATTGAGGATCGCAGCCTGCTCGATCGTCGTCAAAAAAAGTGAAAACTTCAATTTATATCGCCTGGAGGTATTTGCTTTCAAAAAGCAATCAATCTTTGGTGAACCTTGTTAGCTATCTGAGCCTCATGGTTGTGGTGGTCGCCGCTGCAGCTTTAACAGTGGTTCTCTCAGCATTTGAAGGGCTGCGATCGTTAAGCACTCAATATGCCTTTGAGCGCTCACCTGCTATTAAAATCACCCCCTTAAACCATGGGGTTTTCACCGTTGATTTAGAAAAAGTTGAAGAGTGGGGTAAAGCAAATGAAGCGTTAGTAGTTTCAGAACTTTTAGTGGTCGGTCTTATTCAAAAGGATGGTGGGATGGCTGCAGGAGACCTTGTTGCTTACCACCCAACTCTTTCTGACTCTCTTGAAGTTTTATATGGAACAAGCTCGTTTTCACAAGGTGAAATGCTCCTTAGCCTAAATGCCTATTACGAATTAGGAGGGGAGGCCTATGACAGTTCGCTCAGCGTGGGAAGTTTAATCCCGGGAGACAGGGCTATTCGGCTTCAATTGGGTGCAGATGAAATTAGACAGCGAACACTGAAGGCGAAGGGGGTTTTTCTTGAAAACGATGAGTCTCAAGTGCTTGTAATAGGCAGTTATGAAGACCTTCTATATTTGGGGGGTCTTCCTAAAAACAGCTTCACTTCTCTAAGTATTGATGAGACCTCTCTTTCTAAAGAGGAAGTCGGCTCTGGTTTGAAAGGCTTTATCGGTGGGGACATTATGGTGCAAGACCGGGAAGATCAAAACCAGTCACTCTTTAAGCTTTTAAACACCGAATATTGGGCTACCTATTTGATATTTTCAATGGTTCTCATCCTTGCGCTATTTAGTCTGGCGGGGTCAATCCGATTAATTATGGCTGATAAAAGCGGTAGTTTTTCAACCCTGAAACAAATGGGGCTTACTTCTGCCCAAATTAAAAACATCTTCCTTTATCTAGGGACAGCGCTTAGTGCATTAGGGGCTGTTGTCGGAATTCTTTTAGGTCTTACTTTGGTTATCGGCCAAAATCAGCTCGGATGGGTTAGACTCTCAAGCGAACTTTCTTATCCTGTCTCGATAAGTGTAAGCAATCTCTTATTGGTGTTTACCACCCTGTTGTTGTTTGGTTTTTTCGCCGCACTTATCTCATCTCGTAAATTGCCCGAAGTATCGAAGGCTATGAGATCATAGAAAAATCAAAGTCTGCGAATTCCTTCCCTGCTTTCTCAAGCGTTTCAAAAACCTCGTCTGAAGTTTCTGCGCTTACTAGGCTCATTCGTAGTGGCTTGAAATTGGGTATTCCTTTGAAATAGTTGGTATAATGTCTTCGTGTTTCGTAAACCGCGAGCTTTTCACCTTTCCAATCAATAGACATGCTGAGATGCCTTCGAGCGGCCTCGACTCGTTCCTGCATGGTTGGCGGTTCTAGGTGTTTTCCGGTTTGCATGAAGTGTTTGACCTCTCTAAAAAACCAGGGGTATCCGATACTCGCTCGTCCGATCATTGCACCATCTAAACCGAATTCGTCCCGCATCTTAATGGCCGCCTCTGGGGTGTTGACATCTCCATTGCCAAAAACGGGAATGTGCATTCTCTGATTATTCTTTACCTCGGCAATAGGCCCCCAATCTGCAACGCCCTTATACATTTGAACTCGAGTTCTTCCATGAATAGAAATCGCCTTGATTCCCACATCTTGAAGTCGTTCTGCTACCTCAACAATTTTTATCGAATCACTATCCCAGCCCAATCGGGTTTTTACTGTAACCGGAAGTTTGGTTCTCTTAACGATTTCCTCGGTTAATTTCACCATAAGTGGGATGTCTCTTAAAATACCTGCTCCGGCATTTTTACACACCACCTTTTTTACTGGACATCCGAAATTAATATCAATAATATCCGGATTTGACTGCTCAACAATGTCTACAGCCTCAAGCATCGAGTCTAATTCAGCGCCAAAAATCTGAATTCCTACAGGCCGTTCTTTTTCATAAATGTCTAGTTTGATCACTGATTTTGCAGCATCTCGAATAAGCCCTTCAGAAGAAATAAATTCGGTATAAACCACATCTGCTCCCTGTTCTTTACACAAGGCTCTAAATGGAGGGTCGCTCACGTCTTCCATCGGAGCTAGAAGCAATGGGAATTCAGGAAGTTCTATGTCTGCAATTTCCACCAAATCGTTCGATTTTATAGCAAAAATAATGGATTATCTTTGCTTGCCTGCAAATCATTATGTGCAGCCCTGTTTTGGCTATGAAAAACATTCGAAATTTTTGTATTATCGCTCACATTGACCACGGTAAAAGCACCCTGGCAGATCGACTTTTAGATTTTACAGGTTCTGTCACTGAAAGAGAGAAGCAGGATCAGCTTCTTGACAACATGGATCTTGAAAGAGAGCGTGGGATTACCATTAAAAGTCATGCGATTCAAATGAACTACACCTTTGAAGGTGAAGAATACATTTTGAATCTTATTGACACTCCTGGCCACGTAGATTTCTCTTACGAAGTGTCGAGATCGATTGCTGCTTGTGAGGGGGCTTTGCTCGTTGTAGATGCAGCACAAAGTATTCAGGCACAAACCATTTCAAACTTATACTTAGCCCTTGAAAACGACCTAGAGATTATTCCGGTTTTGAATAAGGTCGACCTACCTAGTGCTAATCCAGAAGAGGTCACCGACGACATCGTAAATCTATTGGGTTGCGATCCTTCAGAGGTTATCCCTGCAAGTGCTAAAACAGGTTTGGGTATTGAAAACATATTAAAGGCGATCATCGATCGAGTTCCGGCCCCAGAGGGTAGTCCTGACGAGCCTTTGCAGGCGCTGGTTTTTGATTCGGTTTACAATCCGTTCAGGGGCGTTGAAACCTATTTCAGAATCCTTAATGGTTCGATTAAAAAAGGAGACCGTATCACTTTTATGGCAACGGGGAAAAACTATTTCGCCGATGAAATTGGTACGCTTAGGCTAAAGCAAGAACCCAAAAAAGAGATTCACGCGGGAGATGTAGGGTATCTAATTACAGGTATCAAAGATGCTCGAGAAGTAAAAGTGGGTGATACGATTACCTTAACCGACAGAAAATCTACCTCGGCCATTGAGGGTTTTGAAGAAGTAAAGCCGATGGTTTTTGCGGGTATCTATCCGGTAGACACTGAAGAATATGAAGAACTTCGGGCTTCGATGGAAAAGCTTCAATTAAACGATGCTTCTCTGGTTTTCGCCCCAGAAAGTTCTGCCGCGCTTGGGTTTGGTTTTCGTTGTGGATTCTTAGGAATGCTACACATGGAGATCATTCAAGAGCGATTAGAGCGAGAATTCGACATGACGGTGATTACAACTGTCCCCAACGTAAGCTATCACGCCTTCAATAAGAAAAATCCAGACCAGCCGATCATCGTAAACAACCCTTCAGATCTTCCAGACCCTTCTGGATTAGACCGAGTGGAGGAGCCTTACATCAAGGCCTCTATTATTACCAAATCAGACTTTGTGGGTAATGTGATGTCGCTTTGTATCGAAAAACGAGGAAATATTACGAATCAAACCTACCTGACTCCTGAAAGAGTAGAGCTTAGTTTTGATATGCCGCTAGCCGAAATCGTGTTTGATTTTTACGATCGCTTGAAGACCATTTCTAAAGGGTACGCGTCGTTTGATTATAGCCCAATCGGAATGCGCGAATCTAAGCTCGTTCGTGTTGATATTCTTCTAAACGCTCAACCCGTTGACGCCCTGTCTGCCCTCGTTCACTTCGACAACGCGCATACCATCGGTAAAAAAATGTGCGAAAAACTAAAAGAGCTCATCCCAAGACAGCAGTTCGACATTCCTATTCAAGCAGCTATCGGAGCGAAAATTATCTCTAGAGAAACTATCAAGGCTTTACGTAAAGACGTGACAGCCAAGTGTTACGGAGGAGATATTTCTCGTAAACGAAAACTTCTTGAAAAGCAGAAAAAAGGAAAGAAACGAATGCGTCAAATCGGAAATGTTGAAATCCCGCAGCAGGCATTCATGGCGGTGTTAAAACTAAATGACTAAGTATAGAATTTAGTATCTTCTAAGCCCTTAAAATTGGGCTATGAATCAACACTTATACAAGTACAACCCCTTTAAACGAATGCTCTTCGGCTTTGCTTTTTCGCCAAGCCTTGAGAGTAATTTGCACGAGGTAGTACGGCTCGCTGAGTTTTTTGATTCTGAACTCATTCTGCTGCATGTGGGTGAAAAAACTGAAGAAAAGCAGAATAAGGTAATCTCCATTGTTGCAGCAACCGCCGCGCCATCAAGAGTTAGCGAATACCACTGGATACCCGGAGATCCGTACACCACGCTTTTAGATTCTACCGAAAGTTTGTCCATTGACCTTTTAGTTTTAGGGGCTGTGCAGCACGAATCGCTCTTTCGATTTTATGTAGGTTCGGTCGCGCGTAAACTTACCCGATCTGTTAAGTGTTCGGTGTTGCTGCTAATCAAACCTGCCGTAGAACGTGTAGCTTGTAAGCATGTTGTTATTAGTGGCTTTAAAACAAGCACGCTCCCTAACACCCTTTTTCAGGCTTTCTATTCAGCCCGGTGTCTAGGTGCAAATAAAACTACCATTGTAGAGGAAATTGCCAACAAATCAGTCAAAGTAAGTGTTGATGATGATCGAAGTCTTATTCGAAGTCTTAGAAAAAAACGAGTCTTAGAAGCTGAGGAGGACCGAAGAGTTGCGGAGCTCATCGACCAGCTTCCAACAGCGCTTACCGATTCAATTAGCATTCAAAAGCAGGCAATTTTTGGTAAAAGAGGTTATTCAATCGGCCATTACGCTGAGGTGACGAGAGCAGATCTTTTAGTTATGGACGCGCCCGTCAAAACCTCTCTTTTAAGCCGAATCATCACACGAGACATTGAATTCATTTTGTCTGATCTACCGTCAGACTTACTGATCTGTAGAGCAAAATGACAAGAAATCA
>JAYPSS010000106.1:0-4114 GCA_038133115.1 Flavobacteriaceae bacterium
AATTTATTATTGATAATATAGTCGATTTGTGAAATGTGATCCTCTAAATTAGGTTGGGCCTCAATTCGTTGTAAAATTTGCTCGCGAGAAGTATGATCGCGCTTCATAATCCCTTCAATACGTTGATCCAAATCAGCATCTATATAGATAACCTTGTCGAATGGATAAGGGTTTTTTGAAGCTAAAATCAAGGCTGATTCTTGAAAAATAAATTCCTCTCTTCGCTTCTTAAGCCAATCTTCAAAGTCTTGTCGTACCGCTGGATGCATAATCGCCTCCATTTTCTTTCTCAGTAAATCATCTGAAAATATCTTTGATGCGATATATGGCTTATTAGCTAAATATACCTTCCCATCTTTAGTGTAGGCATCAGGACCCAATAGATCCATAATTTTCAACCTAATATTCTTTTGTATTAGCAATTGCTTCGATCGGTCATCAGCAGAATAAACAGGATAACCTTTTTGAATCAAATAATTAGAAACCTTTGATTTACCAGACCCTATTCCGCCCGTGATTGCAATTACTTTCATTGCTTTTCTAGAATATAATTCACTCGATCATTCGAAAAAAATACTTCTAGTACATCAGAAGGGCTATAAGAGAATCTTAAAGGCAGTCTTGAAGGCAAGGAATCAATACCTTGACTAAAATCAAAGTCTACAGTAACACCAAAGGCTCCCGAATCTAAAGCTTTCAAGACTTCTGCTGGTGCCTTGCAAACTACTTGTGCATTGGGTGGAAACACGGCCAATCGCATCCCATTTTCAAGTTCTGGAAGGAGAATGGGAACTTCATAGACCATTTCTGAGAATCGTACAACCTCTGCATTAATAGTAACCTCTTTTTGATCAATACTCGATAGTCCTAAATCAGAATAATCAATAGCCAAAGGCTCTTGTATAGATAGGGATACATTATCTCGTTTTAGAGGAACCGTGCTCAATCTACTAATAGCTCTTAGCGTAGTCTCTGGCGCACTAATTCTTACACTATCTGGGGATATCCTTAGAGTACCTTTCAAAATATAGTTTTGTTTATAGGATATGGAAACCTCTGGTATCACAGGAACTTTTTTGGAGGCAATTCTCGCTAAAGGGACCTCTAGTTCTCCAGTAAATATTTTTTCGATAGCAATGGCTTCCCCAAATTCCTTTTGAAGTTGACTTTCTATGTCAGAAGGTAATAAGACGAATTTATCGTCCGATTCAATCATCGACTCTGTCGATAAAGAATAAACTTTGTTGTAAGGCGAGTTAAAAAGCAATCTTAAACCCGTAGCCGTCACCCTGGTTTCGATAGAGACTACCGAATCATCAATTAACTGATAATCTCCATCTGGAGCTTTAAACGTTACGTTAACCAATTTACTGACCGAAACAGGCTTCGCTAAATTGGTGAATTGCCATAAGACTATAGAAAGTGCTAGGAAAATAAAAAATTTCGGATCAACCTTATACTTCATAGATGAAAGTTAAGCAATGTCTTTAAAAAAGAACTCTGGAAGTTTAGCTTCAATTTTATCTCTAGAAACTCCAATGAGTTTTACGGATGATCTGAGGTATCCATAGGCATAGGAGGCAAATTGGATAAACATAAGAGGAACCGATACCACAGCAATCTGAAACGATTTGCTTATAAACCAAGTACTTACAAAAAATAGTATAGAATAAAGCAGGTATAACAATATCCCCAGGTAGGCAAAATCAAGATAAGGAGCCTTTGTATTCAATAGGAAAGAAATCAGTGATAGAACGACTAATAACATCCACCCTATGGTAAATACACTCGGCAAAAGAAATAGCCTTGATTGGTATTTGGGATGCATACGATTTAAAATCACACGTACAGATCCAAATTTATAAATCTGTTTTGCAAACGAATTTAGACGAATACGCCTTTCATGAAAAACCTCAGCCCCATCTACGAAACGCGTTTTAAATCCTAAATCCCAAGCGCGAAATACAAATTCAGGATCTTCCCCAGGATGAATCTTTCCAAAACCACCAGTAGCCTCAAAAAGCTGTTTTGAAACTCCCATGTTGAAACTTCTAGGTTGAAATCGTGTCAGTCCTTTTTTGCGACCCCTTATGCCCCCTGTCGAAAAGGGATTTGTCATCACAGCATTTACTACCTTTTGAAAGAAAGTGAAGGACTCATGAGCCGCATCCGCACCACCAAAGCAATCAGTATAAGAGGTAGAAAGAGCCTTTTGAACCGTTGAGAGATAGTTAGAAGGGAGAATACAATCACTGTCTAAGATCAAAAAATAATTACCCTTTGCTTTAGACATACCGTAATTGCGGCTATCTCCCGGACCACTATTTGGTTTAAAATAATAGTTAATCTCTAATTGATTCGAATAGCGATCACAAACCTGTTTAGCATCAATAGTTGAGCCGTCTTCAACTACAACCACCTCAAAAGGATTTTTATCATCCTGAAGGGTCAAACTCTGAAGAAGTCTATCGATCTCATCAGGTCGGTTAAATACCGGTATAACGATAGAAAAATAAAAGGGTTTCATTAAAAAGCCCCTTAAAGGGGCGTCTTTTATTCAGAAAAATGATCAACAATTTCTTGACTGACACCGGTATTTGAAAACCCTCCGTCATGAAAAAGATTCTGCATCGTTACCTTCCTGGTCAAATCAGAAAATAAGGTAACTGTGTAATCAGCGCAATCCGCAGCCGAAGCGTTTCCTAGTGGAGACATTTTTTCTGCAAAGTTTAGAAAAGCATCAAAACCTTTAACTCCTTTACCCGCAGTAGTAACCGTTGGAGATTGAGAAATCGTATTTACTCGAACATTCTTCTCCTTTCCAAAGAAATAACCAAAACTTCTTGCTACAGACTCTAAGTAGGCTTTATTATCAGCCATATCATTATAATCAGGGAACGTACGTTGAGCAGCCATGTAAGTTAAAGCCACAACGCTACCCCATTCATTCATCGCATCGTTTTTATAAAGCGATTGAAGTAGCTTATGAAATGAAAGTGCAGATACATCCCAACCCTTGGTTGTAAAATCATAGTTTTCGTCTGTATAGTGTCTTCCTTTTCTAACGTTCACAGACATTCCAATAGAATGCAGAACAAAATCAAGTTTACCTCCTAAATGAGCAGTTGCCTCCTCTATTAATTGGTTGAGATCTTCACTAGAGGTTGCATCGGCAGGGATAACTTTAGCACCCGTTTTCTCAGCTAAGGCGTTTAACTGTCCCATTCTTAGGGCGATTGGCGCGTTGGTTAATACAAACGATCCTCCTTCTTCATGGACTCTTTCTGCCGTCTTCCAGGCAATTGAATTTTCATCAAGGGCACCAAAGATAATTCCTCGTTTGCCTTTAAGTAGGTTGTAACTCATATCTATTGAAACATTATTTAAAACAAATATAGCAAGTTCGCTGCTATCAGCGAGCGAGAAGACTCTTTGCATGCTGAATGGCCGTATCTGAAGGATTCAACCCTTCTAACATGGTAGCAATTTCAATCTCTCTTTCTTGATTGGATAGTTTTAGCATCTGGGTACGAGTAGACTCGGAATCCTCTGTTTTTGCAATTTTGAAATGAGTTGCTCCTTTTGATGCTACTTGTGGTAGATGACTGATAACGATCAGCTGATGTTTTGTTCCCATAGTGACAAAAAGTTGGGCCATTTTATCAGCAATTTCTCCGGAGACACCCGTATCAATTTCGTCAAATACTTGTACTGGTAAAGCACCTTTTCGGCTCTTTACGTATTCTATAGCCAAAGCAAGTCTTGACAATTCTCCTCCCGAAATCGAATTCTTTAACGTGCTAAACACCCCTCCTCGATTTGCCTTAAACATTAAATCAATCTCAAAGCCACCGTTAGCCGTCATTTCGGTAGGCTTAAAATCAAATCGAACTTCTGATGACGGCATCCCTAATTTATGTAATACCCCCTCTAGCTCAGAGGAAAGATCATCTGCCCCGCTTTGTCTTAAGCGTTGAAGTTCAAGGGCTGATGAATCTAATTCAGACTTTAATGTCTCCAGTTGGGTTTCGATTGATGCAATCTGATTCGTAGGTGACTGTTCTTCAGAAAGTTTCTGATTTAAATCCTGATAAATTTCCTTTAACTCTGAAAT
>JAYPSS010000106.1:4124-5479 GCA_038133115.1 Flavobacteriaceae bacterium
TGAAGCGGCTTTATGCTTTTGTTGTAATCGGTAAAGATCGTTGATACGCGCATCTAATTCTTCAAGTCTTATTGGATCAGGAACTAGTCGCTCTAAAGAGTTTTCGATTTCTCCATCAATATCCCGTAACTCTAACAAGACACTAATCACTCGTTCTTCAAGACTCTTGAATTGTTGGTTGCGACGACTTAACTCTGAAAGTGTTCGCTGCAGTTGATTCAAGGTGGTCAATACCCCCATTTGTTCGTCTTGAAGCGTTCCTAATGCCTGACCTAGTTGTAACCGAATTGTATCAATTTCAGAAAGGGTATTAAACTCTGTTTCTAGGGCATCTAAATCAACTGAATGTACCTTTGCGGCCTCCAACTCTTCAATTAAAAATTGATGATAATCCCACTCCTTTTCAATCGCCTCCTTTTGGCTTATTAACTGATTGTAGATTTTTTGAGTCGAACGATACTCTTTATATTTTTCCTTGAATCG
This sequence comes from Flavobacteriaceae bacterium, assembly GCA_038133115.1. Lineage (GTDB taxonomy): Bacteria > Bacteroidota > Bacteroidia > Flavobacteriales > Flavobacteriaceae > UBA3478. Next base: position 4,608 of record JAYPSS010000106.1, read on the forward strand.
TTTGGATAATTCTGTGCTTCCTGAAAATTCATCAAGTAGATTAATCTGTTCAGAACTAGCTAGAATCGCATGAGACTCATGCTGTGAATGAATCACGATTAATTGATCGGTTAACTGCTTTAAAAGATTTTGAGTTACCGGAGAATCATTTACAAAGAGTCGAGATTTACCATTTTGCGAAAGTTCTCTTCGAATAATGGTTGTTGGCTCATAATCTAATTCGTTGTCTTCAAACCACTGAATGTAAGTATCGCTTACATTTAATTCTACTTCAAGCACACACTTGTCTTCTTTATTGAAAAGAATACTGTGATCTGCCCTTGCCCCTAAAGCTAATTGAAGTGCGCCCAACAAAATCGATTTACCAGAACCTGTTTCACCTGTAATTACGGTAAAGCCTTTCGGGAATTCTAACTCTAATTCCTGAATTAACGCATAATTCTTTATGTAAATTCTTTGAATCAAAACAACAAACTTATCGACTAATATAGAAAGTTCGAGTGCACTATTATAGCACTACTCTTCAGAACTTATGAACCCCTCAAATTCGACCTTTTTAGATTCGCTTATACGCTTGTAAATCAAAAGATTCTTTAGCGATTTGTTCATCTCTAAAAACACCCCGATGATTTCACTGATCATTGATTTTGACTCAGAGGTAGTCTCGTATTGGCTATCTAATCCGATTCGGTGGTATTGATACCACCATTGCCTTAAGATTTTTCCGTTCGCGGAAAGCAATTCATAGACTAAACGGTATTTCGTTGTACCTGATCTACGCATTTCCCATCCCTTAGCTCCTAAGGTTTGTGCTCGAGCAATTAAATCATTGGCATTTTGATGATAACTTGACCCTCCATATAACTCAAAAC
>JAYPSS010000107.1:0-5476 GCA_038133115.1 Flavobacteriaceae bacterium
GCTCGATTCAGTATCTAATGAAGTTAACAAGGGATTTATTAACGACAAGTATTGGCTGTTGGCTCCGTTTCAACTCGTATGGGATCAGCACAATTTTACTGCCACTTACACTGAAAATGTGAATTCTCCAGGTGAAGGAAAAGCTTTAAATAAACTAACAATCGTCTATGGCAACGAAGGTGGATATACCCCAGGCGATGCTTATGACTTTTATATCGATAAAGATTATACGGTTAGAGAATGGGTTTTTAGACGGTCTAACCGAGAAAAGGCCAATATTATCTCTATTTGTAAGAATTATACCAACTTAGGCGGTTTACTCATTGCTCAGCTTCATGAGAGACCTTATACCAGTAAAGTGCTTTATTTTACTGAACTATCAATAGAATAGACTGCATTCTTAAATCGTTCAGCAAATAAATAGACGTCTTCGAAAGAATTATAAAACGGTACCGGGGCAACTCGAATTACATTCGGATTTCGCCAATCGGGTACGACACCATTCTCGCAGAGATGATCAAAAATTAACCGTCCGTTTCTAGGCATGTAAATAGAAAGTTGTGCACCTCTATTTTGAGGGGTAATCATCTCAAGAGGATATCCTGTTTGCTCTGCAACCTCTCTAATTTTAAATTCTAAATAGTCAGTAAGCTGTTTGCTTTTTGCGGTTAGTCGCTCCATTCCTACTTCTTCAAATAAGTCTAAGGAGGCGTCATATGGTGCCAAAGCCAATATCGGAAGGTTGGATAACTGCCAAGCCTCTGCCCCTACCGCTGGCTTAAAGGAATCATTCATTTGAAAACGCTCTGACTTATCTACCCCCCACCAACCTTCGAATCTAGGAATTGAAGACTGATTGTGATGACGTTGATGAATAAATACACCCGATAAGCTACCAGGCCCAGCATTCATGTACTTATAACTACACCAAGCCGCAAAATCTACACCCCAATCATGTAATTTTAATGAAATATTACCTGCTGCGTGGGCTAGATCCCATCCGATCGTAATACCATGCGACCGTGCAACGCTGGTTATCGTCTCCATATCAAGAACCCCAGCTGTGTAATAATTTACTCCACCCAAAAGTATAAGCGCAACTCTATCTTTATTTTCTTTAATAGCCTTTACGAAATCTTCGGTAGTTGGAGCCGATCCGTTACCCGAAACTTCAATGAGTGCACTTTCAAAATCAAATCCGTGAAACTTCAATTGAGATTTCATTAAATATTGATCAGAAGGGAATGCCTTTTCCTCGCACAATATGGCATATCGCGTAGAAGTCGGACGATAAAAAGAAACCATGAGTAAATGGAGATTGGCCGTCAAGGTATTCATGATCGTAACCTCACTAGGCTTTGCACCAACAACCTTGGCTAATTTAGGTACCATTCTTTCGTGATAGTCCCACCAAGGATGTTCAGAATAAAAGTGACCATCTACCGCATAGTCTGCCCACTCGTCTAGTATTCGGCCAATACGGTTTTTAGCATTCAAGGGTTGCAATCCTAGCGAGTTACCCGTAAAGTATAATTTCTTCTCTCCTTCAGCAGTTTTCGGAAAATGAAATTGATCGCGATAGCTTGCGAGCGAATCATTAGCGTCAAGGTCTTTAGCGAATTGAAGAGAACTTTGAAACATAGCCTTATTTTTGCCCTAAATTTACTTAAAAATAGAGCGATGCACTTCTTTTCAGAGGCCTTAGAATCTTATTTAAACCAGCATATAGAGACAGAATCAAGCTATCTTAAAGATCTAAGCCATGAAACGCATCAGAAAGTAATTCAACCGAGAATGATTTCAGGTCATTACCAAGGTAGGCTACTTTCCTTTTTAAGCAAATTAGTTCGACCCAATCGCATTCTTGAACTCGGAACGTATACAGGATATTCAGCACTATGTCTTGCAGAGGGGTTAAGTGATCAAGGAACCCTTACCACTATTGAAGTGAATGAGGAATTGGCTTGGTTACAACAAAAGTATTGGAAGTTAAGCCCTTTCTATGAAAGGATTCAACCCATTGTCGGAGATGCACTAGAAATCATCCCTACCTTAAAGGATCAGTTTGATTTAGTCTTTATTGACGCTAAAAAAGCCGATTACAACGAATATCTAGATGCGGTAATTCCTAAGCTAAGTAAAGGATGCCTTGTAGTATCCGATAACATTTTGTGGAGTGGTAAAGTAGTAGAACCGCTTCAAAAGGGTGATAAAGCGACTGAGGCATTGTTAACCTATAATCAAAGATTAACAGAAGACGAGCGTTTCGAGCACCTAATCTTGCCGGTAAGAGACGGATTAAGCGTGGCTAGATACCTATAACTTACTGACGTTTAATAGTTCCTGTTACTTCTTCGACCGATTTTTTTACTTGATCTGCACTCTTTTTAAGGTCTTCGGCTATTGAAGTGTCAATACCACTTTTATCTGCAGACTTCTGAATTTCGCGCTTAACGTCGTCGGCTGCATCTTTTAGTTGGCGCATTCCTTTGGCTAGACCACGTACAATTTCTGGTAGACGATCAGTACCAAAAATGATCACCACCATAAAGAGTATGAAGAATATTTCTGCGCCGCTAATAAAGAGAAAATGCATGGATACAAATATAAAAAAACCCGCAGCGGTTTCACTGCGGGTTTAGAATTTTGGGTAAAAGAAATTATCCTTTGATTTGCGCTTTTAAAGCATCAAATTCAGATCCTTCTTCTTTTTTCGGCCATGAATTGTTTGCAGTATCAATATCTGCAGTCTCTGCCTTAGGATCGACTACAATCCCTGTTAGTTTTTTGTCTGATGAGATAACACGCTTTACCTCAGCATCATTCTTTCTCCAAATCTCAGGCGGATACGTTACCGTCTCAGAACTTCCATCTTCGTAAGTGTACTCAACGATAAGTGGCATTGGGATACCTCCTGGTTTTTCAAAAGAAATCTCATAGAAGTACTTAGGCTCTTTAACCTTAGCACGCTCTGCTTCGGTCATGTTATCCATCATAAACTCCTTAAGTGTTGTAGAGATTTCAGAGGGTGCAGCTGCTGCTAGGTTAGGATCAACATCCTCAGCATTTAAGTCAGCTAAATATACTAACGGAGGAAGATCAGCCTCAGTTAAACCATTTGCAGCCATGTACTCTTTCATTTCTGCGGTTGGCTCATTAGATACATAGTAACTCTTTACCTCTCCTACTCCGATATCTACATAATCAGTAGTGTAGAACCAAGATCTCCAGAACCAGTCTAGATCTACTGCAGAAGCATCCTCCATCGTTCTGAAGAAATCTTCTGGTGTTGGATGTTTAAACATCCATCGCTGTGCATAAGTTTTAAAAGCGTGATCGAATAATTCTCTTCCCATTACCGTTTCACGCAGAATGTTTAATGCAGTTGCCGGCTTAGCATATGCATTAGGTCCTAACTGATAAACGTTTTCAGGGTTTGACATAATCGGAGCGATATAACTCTGATCACCCGCCATATAAGGAACAATTGCCGAAGGAGCTCCGCGGCGTGACGGATACTTATCTAACCCTTCGATAGCAGCAGGGTAAGCCTCTCCAAACTCCTGTTCAGCAAGGTATTGCATGAAGGTATCTAGACCTTCGTCCATCCATCCCCACTGACGCTCATCAGAGTTTACAATCATTGGGAAAAAGTTGTGACCTACCTCGTGAATAATTACACTCATCATCCCGAATTTGGTTCGATCTGAGTACGTTCCGTCTTTGTTCGGACGCCCGTAGTTCCAACAAATCATTGGGTACTCCATTCCTTGATTCTTTGCATGAACAGAGATTGCCTTATGATAGGGATAATCAAAAGTATATTTCGAATATGATTTCAATGTAGAAGCAACAGCTCGGGTTGACCATTCCTCCCAAAGTGGATTTCCTTCTTTTGGATAAAGAGAAACCGCCATAACATCTCTGTTACCAATTTTTACCGCCATCATATCCCAGATAAACTTACGAGAAGTCGCAAATCCATAGTCTCGTACATTTCGAGCAATAAACTTCCAAGTCTTCGTTTTCTCAGCAAACCCTTTTTCAGCTGCCTCTGTCTCCTCTTGAGTAACAATCATCACAGGCTCATCGTACGACTTTTTAGCCTGCTCATATCGCTTCATCATCTCCTTTGAGAAAACCTGCTTTCTATTTTGCAATTCACCGGTAGCATCTAATACATGGTCTTCAGGCACCGTAATATTTACCTCGTAATCTCCGAAAGGAAGTGCGAATTCACCACTACCCCAAAATTGATGGTTTTGCCAGCCCTCGACGTCGCTATAAACAGCCATTCTTGGGAAGAACTGAGCAATTACATAGGCACGGTTGCCGTCTTCAGCAAAATACTCGTAGCCCGATCTTGCTCTATTCACAGTATGGTCAGGAATATTGTACCACCATTTAATACTAAAACTGTAGCTCTGACCACTTAATAATGGGGTCGCTAAGTCAACACGCATCATCGTTTGGTTGATCGTGTATGGTAAATTACCGCTACTATCCTTTACCCATTCGATGTTAAATCCACCATCAAAAGGCTCTCCCATAAACGACTGAGCAAAATTACCGGCCGTGTAAGCTAGATTTACTCCTTCCCCATTTCTAAGTGGAGACTTTGAATCCTTCGCTCTTACGTTTTGGTCTAATTGCACCCACAAAAACTCTAGATTATCTGGTGAATTGTTGGTATAGGTGATGGTTTCTTCACCATAGATTCTAGCATTCTTATCGTCTAGCGTAATATCCATTTTGTAATCAGCTCGTTGCTGATAGTAATCTGGACCAGGAGCACCGCTGGCCGAACGATAAGTGTTCGGAGTTGAAAACTCTTCATACAACTGCTTAAATCGATTGTTATTGTAGTGACCTGGCTCGCGTTGTGGAGCCTCTTCTTGGGCTGCCAGGGGAATTGAAAACACCATGGCAAGCGCAGCAAACAAATGAATCAGTTTTTTCATTATAATGAATTAATTTTTGGAGGGGTTAAGTTAGCTCCTTTCTTGAGCTTTAACAAAGAATTTTAGAATGCTACAACAAAGAACGGTCGCTCCTTAGCCAACACTTCGCTTTGCTTTTTCTGATTCATCCGAAAATGAACTAGGTTCTGTTGTTCTGAATAGGCATCCGTTATGAGAGCATTGGTTACCTTGATTTCGTATTCATCGCTAGGGATAACGCTGAACTCTGAAAGCAAAACAATTTGATCATTTTGATAGGTAAAACCTGCGAAATTAAATCTGAGCGGTTCATTATTCATTTCAACAATGAGCTTTTGCTCCACATAACGAGCGATGTAAAAAGACGCCATCGCATCTTCTCGATCGGTACCTAAAGCTAATTGAACATCGTAACGCTGTCGCAAGGTCTCTTCAAGATCATCTACAAACACCCTACTTATGGCCGTAATGCGATTCTTATCAGTATCAAACTCCATTTGAGTTACACTTAAATAGAATTTATGATCGAGCGGTTG
>JAYPSS010000108.1:0-5260 GCA_038133115.1 Flavobacteriaceae bacterium
GCTTTAAATAACTCTTGGCGTTCTGATAAGTAAGCGGTCGGATACGCTCAATAATCGACGAACTACGCACCCAAAGAGAGTCATTCAGATAAACCTCTGTTAAGTAATTATGACTCCTTAGAGAATCTATAAATAAGCGATCTTCCTCATTGTACCTTTTAAAACGCTCTTCAATCTCATCGGGTTTCGTATACGATGAACCGAGTGCTATGAATCGCAACTTAATTAAATCTTCGTCTAATAAAAGACTTGATTTTTCCTTCTCGTAAAGCTCCAGAAGTGCATCTTCTTCGACTAATGTGTCTTTGTTAATCGTTGCAACCGTATTATAATAAGCTTGACTGTATAATTCAATACGGTAATTTTCAACCATACGATCGAGCTCCCATTGATCCGATTTAGAGAGGTAATTCAGCGCATTTTCTAATGAGAGCCTCTTAGCCGCCCACGATTCAATAAAATCGTACTCGGCAGATACGATAGATAGCGAGTCAGCTAGATAAGAAAAATCAGGAAGGTCAGATTTGTAAAGAACATACCGCTTTACCCGCGCAACAGCTTCAGCGTTAGGCTCCTCAGAAACGATGAGGTCACAGCTACCTACAAAGAGCAGTAGAAAAGGAGCAAGGGACAGCCTAAGCTTGATACGATTCATAAGTTCAAAATTAAGCATAATCGTTGGTATCTTTGACCCTATGAAATCAAAACAGATTCAGCTTCTTTGGGACTTCAGAGGCCCCGCTTCAGAACCTACTGCAACACATTTTCTAGAGCATTTACTCCAATACCTTAATCAACCGAACAATCAAGATATTACTCACACTCATTCGGGCACTAAGGTGGTCAATGAATCCTTCTGCTCAGTGTATCTAAACACGTCTACTGAGAGTCTAGAAAAATTAAAATCAGATTTAAAACCGCACCGCGGGGTTTATATTGACGACGCTACCGGTTCTGCATAAAGGTCAAAGTCTGCTGCTTCTACAATTTTAAGGTCTACAAAATCACCAACGCGCAAGTAATGCTTCTTGACATCTACCAAGACCTCATTATCTACTTCAGGTGAGTCAAATTCGGTTCGAGCGACAAAAAAGCCATCTTCTACTCGATCAACCAAACATCTATAAACTCCACCGACATACCTTTGATTAAGTTCCCAAGAAATCTGTCCTTGAATTTCCATGATTTCTACCGCCCGCTGCTCTTTGATTTCTTCAGGGACATCATCTTCTAACTGATAGGCATGGGTGTTCTCTTCATGGGAATAAGTAAAGCATCCGAGACGCTCAAATCGGGTTTCTTTGACCCAATTTTTCAACACCTCAAAATCTTCTTCGGTCTCACCCGGATACCCCACAATAAGAGTAGTTCGAATCGCCATACCCGGCACAGATGCTCTAAATTTTCGCAACAACTCGTCGGTTTTAGCTTTGGTTGTACCTCTGCGCATACTTTTAAGTACTGGGTCGGCTATATGTTGAAGAGGGATATCGATGTAATTACAAACCTTCGGCTCATTAGCGATAACCTCAAGAACGTCTTCAGGGAATCCTGTTGGGAAAGCATAGTGCAAACGAATCCATTCAATACCATCCACCTTCACCAGCGCTTTCAAAAGTCTTGCAAGAGCTCTCTCTTTATATAAATCAAGACCATAAAAGGTCAAATCCTGAGCAATAAGAATCAATTCTTTAACTCCCTTTGCAGCCAAGGCTTCGGCCTCGGTTACTAAATCTTCAATCGGCGTTGATCGGTGCGAGCCTCGCATCAAGGGGATAGCACAGAAAGAACACGGACGATCACAACCTTCAGAAATCTTCAAATAAGCGAAGTGTTTAGGAGTACTATTAAGACGCTCCCCTACTAATTCGTGCTTGTAGTCAGCACCCAAGGTCTTTAATAGCTCTGGAAGATTTCGCGTACCAAAATACCGATCAACATCCGGGATTTCTTTCTCTAAATCTTCCTTATAACGCTCACTTAAACAACCGGTCACATAGACCTTTTCAACCGCTCCTTGGTTTTTTTGATCGACGAAATGAAGAATGGTGTCAATACTTTCCTGTTTGGCGTTAGCAATAAAACCACAGGTATTGATGACCACAACCTCTCCCTGTCCTTCGTGTACGACCTCTTTACCATTAGCCTTTAGTTGGCCGCTAAGCACCTCAGAATCGTAAATGTTCTTGCTACAACCAAGGGTAACCACGTTAATTTTCTTCGGGCGGATAGACTTTGTTCTCATGATTAAACCTCAAAAAAAGTATCGACAAATCGTTCAGCGTCAAAGGGTTGAAGATCTTCAATTCCTTCTCCGACCCCAATAAATCGAACCGGTATATTGAATTGATCTGAAATACCTAAAACCACACCCCCTTTTGCGCTTCCATCTAACTTGGTAACAGCTAGAGAAGTAACTTCTGTTGCTGCGCTGAACTGTTTCGCTTGCTCAAACGCATTTTGACCCGTAGAACCATCAAGTACCAGTAAGACCTCGTGAGGAGCATCGGCTACTACCTTGGACATTACCCGTTTAATCTTAGACAATTCATTCATCAGATTAATCTTATTGTGTAAGCGACCGGCTGTATCTACGAGTAATACATCGATATCAGACGAGATAGCCTTACTAACCGCTTCATAAGCGACCGCCGCAGGATCTGCATTAGCAGCAAGCTTAACTAGGGGTACACCAGAGCGTTCTGACCAAACCTCAAGCTGGTCAACAGCAGCTGCTCTAAAGGTGTCCGCGGCTGCAAGCATTACCTTTTTGCCCTCATCAGACCACTTCTTTGCTAGCTTACCGATAGTAGTTGTTTTCCCTACACCATTAACTCCAACCACCATAATAACCGTCAACTTCTCAGTAGAAGAAGATCCAAACTCGTTAACCTCATTCGATTTAAAAAGAGACTTAATTTCATCCTTTAAAAGAAAATTCAGCTGATCAGTACCTAAATAAGGATCTTTCTGAACACGGGCCTCTAATCGGTCGATAATTTTTAGTGTGGTGTCCACTCCTACATCAGAGGCAATTAACACCTCTTCGAGATTATCTAAAACCTCTGCATCAATTGTTTTTTTACCAGCAACCGCAGTAGCTACCTTCGAGAAAAACCCTTGCTTGGACTTTTCCAAACCCTTATCGAGCGCTTCTTTACTCCCGCTCCCGCTGAACCATTTATCGAATAATCCCATGAGATAAAATTACGAACTGAATGAGTACAAAAAAAGCCGCTTGAAGCGGCTTTAATTCAAATACTAACGTTCAATTACTTAGCGTTTAACCAGTCGTTTACAAGCTCAGGAGCCATAACTGATTCAACAAAAGTATAAGCGCCAGTCTTAGGTGAGCGAACCATTTTAATCGCTTTGGTAAGACGCTTTGAACTAGTCTGTAATGATGCTACTGTTTTCTTTGCCATTACTTAATTTCTTTATGAACCGTCATCTTTTTAAGAATCGGATTGAATTTTTTAATTTCTATACGATCAGGAGTATTCTTCTTGTTCTTAGTCGTAATGTAACGAGAAGTACCAGGCATACCTGATGTCTTATGCTCTGTACACTCTAAAATTACTTGAACTCTATTACCTTTCTTTGCCATGGCTACTTAATTATTTAATGAAACCTTTAGCCTTTGATTCTTTAAGAACCTCAGTGATTCCTTTTTTATCGATAATCTTAACCCCTTTCGATGAAACGTTAAGCGTCACCCAACGGTCTTCACCAGGAACATAGAATCGTTTCTTGCTGATGTTAACATCAAAACGACGCTTCGTTTTATTAATCGAGAACGATACATTGTTACCGAACATCACTTTCTTTCCAGTAACTTCACAAATTTTCGCCATCGTTATTGTTCTTTAAATCCTATTTTAAGAGTGTGCAAATGTAGGAGTTAAAATAGAAATGCACAAGCGGTACATTATAAATTTAGCAATTCATTGTAAATAAGCTCTAAAGCCTTACTCACACTGCGTCCAATCACACGTTCTCTATGGGTTCCCATCGAAAAAAGATGCGCTTCAGTTTTATCTGAAGTTGAGATTGCTAAGTAGATTTGACCCACCTCAGCTTCAGAATCTCCTTTAGTAGGCCCAGCATTGCCGGTACTAGCAATCGCTAGCTCGGCTCCCGATTTTAATCTCGCACCTTCAGCCATCGCACACGCTACCTCAGCACTAACAACCGAATGGGCTTCGATTAAGTCCTTTGAAACGCCGAGCACCGAAGATTTCATAGCAGTGGCGTAAGTCACATATCCGCCCAGGAAAAAGGCTGATGAACCTGAAACCGAACTGAGGGTAGATGCAATTCTACCTGAAGTAAAACTTTCTGCAGTTACCACATGAACCCCTTTTTCTTTTGCAAGTTGCAGAATTCTCGATTCTATCCCCCCTTCTGACTCCTCACCCTGATAGCAATCAGAAAGTCGATCTTTTAACTGCTCGGCAAAAGCATTTATCTTTTGCTCAGCGTCATAACACTCATGAGCTGAAACCTTCGCAGTAATTCTAAGACGCACTCTTCCAAAATTGGGTAAGTAGGCTAAAGAAAAACCTTGAGGTAGCGAGTCTTCAAGGTCTTCTATTCGCTCTGCGAGGCGGCTCTCACCTACCCCATAGGTAATGAGTGTCTTTTGAAGAATCGCCGTACGTCCCGGTAGTTCAAGAAGCTTTTCTTTCAACTTATTTTCAAATAGACTTTTCATCTCAAAAGGTACCCCCGGTAGGAAAGCACTCATTACTCCCTGATGCTCAAACAGCATACCTGGAGCCGTCCCGTGATCATTAAATAGAACAGTACAAGATTTGGGCAACTTTGCCTGATCGCGATTATGCGCATTCATTGGTGCCTTAATGTAATTGGCAAAAAGATACTCTAGATGACTATAAACCTCGTCATTGAAGACTAATTCAGTGCCGTAAAACTGGCAGAGTGCAGCTTTCGTTACATCATCTCTGGTGGGCCCTAGGCCTCCAGTCACCAATACCACATTGACGCGGCTATGAGCTAGCTGCAATGCTGAAGTAATATCATCAACAGTATCACAACAAGTACTAATATGCTTTACCGTTATGCCTAATTCGGTAAGTGATTTAGCGAGAAAAGAAGCATTGGTATTAACGACTTGCCCGATAATAAGCTCGTCTCCAATACTAATTATTTCTGCAGTCAGGGTTTTCATTATTTCACACCTATCTTGAAGAACGATTCATTTTCAATAAAACCCTCTAATACGTCTCCTGCTTCTACT
>JAYPSS010000109.1:0-1223 GCA_038133115.1 Flavobacteriaceae bacterium
ATCCTCAATGAGTTGAATCATTGGTGCTGCATTATTCGTGGTACAGGATGCCCCTGAAAGTATTTTATGAGATAGGTCTACGGTTTGATCATTGACTCCTAATACTACCATCGGTATGGTATTGTCTTCAGGAACGGCCGCTAGAATTACCCTTTTTGCCCCTACGTTAAGATGTTTTTCAAGGTTGTTACGGTCCTTAAACTGCCCGGTAGATTCTATGACTACATCAATGTTGTGAGCACCCCAATCGATGTCTTCGATATTTCTTTCACTGAAGTAAGTAATGGGTTTATGATGAACTATTAGCTTTTGATCTTCAATCTGAATATCCGCCTCAAGAATCCCGAAGATACTGTCGTATTTTAAGAGGTGAGCTGCTGAATCTATACTGCCTAGCTCATTTATAGCGACTACTTCTATGTCTTCACAATCTAAGGAAAGTCTTAGGAATCGTCGACCAATTCGGCCTAAGCCATTAATGGCTACTCTGGTCATCAGTTAACGTGCTTATGCGCTTTGTACGAAGAACGAACTAATGGGCCACTCTCCACATGTCTAAACCCTAATTCAAGACCATAATCTTCGTATTTCTTGAATTGTTCTGGGCTAATGAAGTCCTTGACAGGCAAGTGCTTTTTAGAAGGTTGTAAATATTGGCCTATAGTGACCACATCCACTTGATTCGCTCTCAGATCACGAAGGGTTTCGTAGACTTCTTCTTCGGTTTCACCCAGGCCTAGCATGATTCCTGATTTCGTTCTTCTTGCTCCTGCGTTTTTGAGGTAATTCAATACTTCCATACTTCTTTCGTACTTGGCTTGAATTCGTACCTCACGGGTTAGGCGCTTCACCGTTTCAATATTGTGTGAAATCACTTCTGGACCAGCAGCGATAATTCGATCAAGATGTTCGGTGATTCCTTGAAAATCAGGAATAAGTGTCTCTAAGGTGGTAGATGGACTCATTCTTCTTACTGCCCCGATGGTCTCAGCCCACAGAATAGACCCCATATCTTTTAAATCATCTCGATCAACCGAGGTGAGCACCGCATGTTTAATTTTCATGATTTTAATAGATCGTGCCACCTTTTCGGGTTCAGCCCAATCTACTGATTCTGGACGCCCAGTTTTTACCCCACAAAATCCACAGCTTCTTGTACAGATATTACCTAATATCATAAAGGTGGCAGTACCCTCACCCCAACATTCACCCATATTTGGGCA
>JAYPSS010000109.1:1323-5152 GCA_038133115.1 Flavobacteriaceae bacterium
AGTTTCTCAATTCCAGCTTTGAGCTGACGATCCTGAATTTCATCCGCTTCTCTTTCTTCAAGAGTAGCTGAGTCATCAATAACTTCAGAATTTTCTTCTATAAATGCATCGAAAATTTCACCTTTCTTTCTAGATCGTAGAAGGTCAATGTGTAAATTTTTTGAAATCGTGATGAGCCAAGTGTTGAATTGAAAGTTTGAATCGTAACGATCCAATTTGTCAAATGCCTTAGCAAAGGTTTGGATACATAAATCTTCAGCATCAAAGGGATCTACCTTTCGGCTAAGATGAAAATGATATACCTGGTCCCAATACTCATTAAGGAGTTGATTGAAGGCAAGTTGATTTCCTTGCTTAGCCTCTAGAATCAGTTGTTGTATTTGATCTTTACCCAAATTGGTTTAATTAAGGGCTTCTTTTTTACACTGCTCAGAAGGAGCTTTTCCGCAATAACTACAGTTTTCACCATCCTTATTGAGGAATGGGCTCTGGCTCGCACAAGTTCCCGCGAACTCACCATCTTTTTTAGCCCATAGTTTAATCGCGATACCAGCTACTGCTAGGAGTAAAATGCCGGCGGTTAATAGAACTAATTTCATAGCGCAAATTTACGAACAAACTAGAGAATAGTTACTTCGGGTTCAAGTCTAATTCTAAATTGGTCGAATACTTTTTTTTGAATCTGAACAGAGAGATTGGCGATTTCTTTACCCGAGGCACCCCCTTTGTTGACTAGAACCAGTGCTTGTTTATCATGAACTCCCGCATCTCCATTGAAATAGCCTTTGAATCCGGCTTTTTCGATTAGCCATCCTGCTGCTACCTTGACTCCATCGGATGCAGGGTAGGTGGGTAAGTCGCTGAATTCCCTCTTGAGTTGAAGAGCACGTTCTTCTTCGATCACTGGATTTTTGAAAAAGCTACCAGCGTTTCCTAATGTATTGGGATCGGGTAGTTTCGATTTTCTGATTTCAATGACTAATTCTGCAATCTTTTTGGGGGTGGGTTGAATCTCTGGATGCTCCTCAAAATAGTTTTTCAGCGGAGTGTAGGTGATGTTTAATTCAGATGCTTTAGAAGGGAGTACATAGGACACCTCCCAGATAATAAATCGACCTTTACCTTCGTTCTTAAAAAAGCTATTCCTGTAACCAAACTGGCATTCCTCCTTAGAAAATTGAACCCAAGTTAGATTTGAACAGTCTAGTGCAAGGCAGGATTCAAAAAATTGATTTTGTTCTACGCCATATGCCCCGATATTTTGAATTGGAGCGGCTCCTACACTGCTTGGGATCAACGAAAGATTCTCCAAACCAGACAGCTGAAGTGAAAGTGTATACTGAACAAGATCATCCCAAGATTCACCTGCTGCCGCTGTTACTTTTACGTGTTCGTTCTCCCAATTTTCGGTGGTAATCCCTTTATTCGCGATTACGATGACCGGTTGTTCAAGATCCTTTGTGAATAAGATGTTACTACCCTTTCCTAGAATCAACGCGTTTGGGTGTAGCTGCAGAGCTTCTATCAAAGCCCTTTTACTTTCAACGGTAATTAGGTGGGGAGTTTTCGCGGATACTCCAAAAGTGTTATACGGTTTTAGGTCGATCACTTTCTATTTAAGCGTAGGTTTTATGGTAGGTGTTTAAGGCAATTTCTAATATTCGAATAGCTCTTTTGAGTGATTCTATTTCTAATACATAGGCGATACGAACTTGATTAACTCCTTGTCCTTTTGTGGCATAAAAACCAGCTGCAGGGGCGAGCATGACAGTTTCACCTTCAAATTCAAATTGTTCTAAAAGCCATTGTGAGAAATGTTCTGCATCGGATACCGGTAACTCTGCGATTAAATAAAATGCCCCTTGAGGGTCAGACACTCTAACTCCATCGATTGCTGATAATCCTTCTTTCAGTACAAGCCTTCTTTTGTTGTATTCCGTATTTACCTCTTTTAAATAAGATGAGGGAGTCTCTAAAGCTGCTTCACTCGCAATTTGGGCTAATGTCGGAGGAGAAAGTCGAGCTTGCGCAAATTTCATTATGCAAGACCGAACCTCTTTGTTTTTTGTAACTACGTAGCCAATTCGTGCTCCGCACATACTATATCGTTTAGAAACAGAATCTACGACGACCACGTGCTCTTGCATTCCTTCGAGAAGAAGTGCCGAATGAAATTGATTTTCACCGTAGACAAATTCTCTATACACTTCGTCGACGATCAAAAATAGGTCGTGATTTTTACACAAATTAGCTAGAAATTCAAGCTCCTCTAGCGTATACACATAGCCGGTTGGATTTGAAGGATTACAAATTAAAATTGCCTTGGTACGATCACTGATTTGAGATTCAAATGCCTCACGATTGGGTAGGGCAAAGTTATTGTCGATAGATGCAGTGACTGATTTTACAACTAAATTATTTGCAGCAGCAAAGCCGTTATAGTTCGCATAAAAGGGTTCAGGGATAATAATTTCATCTTCGGCGTCTAGCAGACTTGCCATAACAAAAGATAGTGCCTCAGAACCACCCGTAGTAATAATTAAATCATCTGCTGTAACAGAGGCACCGAAACTATTATAATAGGCTGCAACTTTCGATCTGTGCTCATCACTCCCTTCTGTTCGACTGTATGCTAGGGTGTCTAAACTTAAATTCTTTATGGCATTAAGAGCACTCTCTGGAGTCTTAATATCGGGTTGTCCGATATTTAAGTGAAGTACATAAATCCCTCTATTCTTTGCTGATTGAGCGAAAGGAACGAGTTTGCGAATAGGGGATTGTGGCATAGCACTTCCCTTAGCAGATATCTTAGGCATACGGTTTTGGTAGTAAAGGTACCAAATTAGTCGATGATATTCCCGCTGATTTTAATACTGTAAACACTAGGGCTTCCGCTGGTTATCAAGGTAAGTACCTTTCTGAATGGGCCTTTCAAAAGGTCATTAGAAATACGAATTCCGATACTATCTCTTTGGTAAGGTGATATGAGGTTAGGCTTATAAACTACGTCGTACCCATAAGATATATGGGTTTCTAGAAGCTTAACCGTAACCTGAGAGCGGTTATTGAAATGAAGATAATGTACCCTAGGATTACTTTTAGAAACAGAACCGATAGCAAATAGATCTGATTCAAAAGTAAGGCTAGCCTCTTGCCCGTAAATCTTGGTGGTAAAAATGAACGAGGCTAAAAGGAGCACATATATGGCTTGGTGCTTAAGCATAATACAATTTTACAGTAATGTGTCTTAGAGGCAAATAACTTTTATAAATGATATGATCTTTCCTATTTTTGTCGGTATTTGAAGAATCACCTTATCCCTATCTTTTCCCTATGGAAATAGCCGCTCAATATAGCCCAGAGAACATCGAGCAAAAATGGTACGAACATTGGATTGCTAATCAGCTTTTTGAATCGAAAGTTGATCAGCGTGAACCTTATACCATTGTTATACCTCCACCGAACGTCACTGGGGTACTCCATATGGGACATATGCTGAATAATACCATTCAGGATGTGCTAATTCGCCGGGCTCGACTGCAAGGAAAAAACGCTTGTTGGGTACCGGGGACAGATCACGCCTCTATTGCCACCGAAGCAAAAGTGGTTGCGCGATTAAAGGAGCAGGGGATTGAGAAATCTTCACTTACTAGAGAGGAGTTTTTGAAGCACGCCTGGGACTGGACTGATGAATATGGAGGGGTAATCCTTAAGCAGTTACGGCGTTTAGGTGCTTCATGTGATTGGTCTAGAACTAAATTCACTATGGATCCGGATCTTTATGATTCTGTGATTAAGGTCTTTGTAGATCTATATGATAAAGGATTGA
>JAYPSS010000110.1:0-5031 GCA_038133115.1 Flavobacteriaceae bacterium
CAGTATCAAACTCCATTTGAGTTACACTTAAATAGAATTTATGATCGAGCGGTTGAAGACTTGTTAAGGGAAGAAGCGTAGTAAAAAAGAGTATCCAGGTTTTCATTATAATGAGTTAAACTGCAGTGCTTTGGATTGTAAAAATTCATAGAACAAAATCTCATCCTCTTTTTCAAGTGTTGAAGCAAAAAGAGAGTCTGCCTCGCAAAAGTATAAGAATCGACGAACGTCGTCTTTTTTGATTCCTAACTGATCTTCAAAAAGTAATTGCTCATATCGTTTGATAATAAGGTTCAACGTTCGGTTCTTTCGTTCCAATTGAACTTGATTTTTGAGCTCTTTGGTTCTTCCTGTAAGTGCATTGAGCAAAGGATTAAGCGGAATCAATCCGCCTCCCGAGGTGGCCTCGTAAAGCATTCGTTCGTTCTTGGTAGGAATATAGACATTGGCATTAGGTAAACCCAAAGAAGCTGCTGTTGGTGGTCCTTCAATGGCAAGTGAGTCTAAATCAGTACTAATTCTCCCACTTAATCCGAAAGGCTGTAGAGTTACCCCTTTCAACTCATTAACAAAGGAGTCCATAGGAATTTCAATAGAAGTTACTCCACGAAAAGATTGATCATAAACGAATTGTTTGGTTTTGAACTGAATCGCCGACAGAACCAAGGTATCTCCCAATCGCACCTGAATTTGAAAACGCCCATTGGAATCGGTAATCGTAGCTGCCCCCGAACGAAGATTTTGCACGGTAACAGATTCAATGTCCTCTGAATCTGCAGTGATCTTTCCATTAATCTGTACAAGCCGATTTTGGGCTTGAGCAAAAACATAGGTGCTGAGAAAAACGAACAGTAAAAAAACTACTCTCAACGATTTTGTTCTTTAAAGGCAGCAGAACTATTCACTAAGAATTCAATAAGTTCGAATTCGTTTTCTTTACGAAGGAGATCTCTAGCAGGGATGGTTTCATCACAAAACTTAAGAAAAAGTTCAATCTCAGCCAGTTCAAGTCCTAGGTCATTGAGAAAGAAGTCATCTTCATAAACCGTTCGAAGCGCTTTTGAAAGGGGAACTGAAGGCTTTTCAGGATCTGTACTAAAAAGCAAGCTTTTAAGTAGTTTATACATGGCTACAAAGTTGAGTCCGTCTCTCATCCCAGTAGCCGAAGGTGACAACACCGTATTTTGAACCGGAGTAGATCGATCAATTCCATAATCGTACCCTTTAAATTCTTCATTTTTCAGTTCAATAAATTTCTGTTGGTTTTCTGGCCCTACAACTACCTCATCAAGTTCATTGACACGCTCTGTAACTTCAACCACTAAGCGATTATTCTGAATAATATCTGTCGTGATTTTAACCACTTCTAATTGATAATTAACGGCCTTAAAAACTAGTTCATCTCCTACAGCGACATAAATCTCAAAGGCACCGTTTTGATCGGTTATCGTACTGAGGTCACGGGTAGAATTCACTACAGCTTCATCTTGCACAAAGCTATTTCTATAAAGAACCTGGCCACGTAATAGATGTAATTCGGGAGATTTCGACTGCTGAGCAAAAAGCAATCCGAAACTAAAAAAGAGACCAAAAAAGAGTTTTATCCGCATGCTAACTATTCTAAAGTTTAAATTTACTATAAAATCGGTCGAAATGCTATCCATAAAAACCACCAAAGCCTCGGCAATTTTAAAGGTTCGTTTAGAGATCTTACGCAAAGGGATGACCCTAGACGACTGTCACTTTAGCGGAGATAATGATCCTGAAAGCATTCATTTTGCTGCTTTTGACAGAGATAAAATCATTGGATGCTGTACCCTAACAGTCAACCCACAATCTGTAATTAATGACAGCTATTATCAACTTAGAGGAATGGCAGTTTTAGAGGATTACCAGGGAAGTGGAATCGGCCAAAAATTACTTCACGCGGCCGAATCTAAATTAATTGAACTAGGTAAAAACGTTCTGTGGTTTAATGCACGAACCTCGGCGGTTGGCTTTTATCAAAAATATGGATACCAGGTATTAGGAAATGAATTTAAAATTGAAGGTGTTGGTCCGCACTACAAAATGTATAAAGCGATCTCATGATTAATCGAAGAGCATTTTTAAAACAAAGCGCCACTACGGCCTTAGCGATTGGGTGCTTACCTAGCTGGGCAAAAGACTCATTCATAGATTCAGAAGATCCTTTTTTCTGGAGTGTTAATCGATTAATGGGAATAAATCCTGCGTCTTTAAAAGGAGAAGATCCGCTAGTCTTAACTAGAAAAACATTCAAGGCTTTTAATAAAATGCGGGTGGCCGCATGGGAGGATGGAATTGTCATCAGTCCCGTCTCCAGTTTTAGATCTTATTCTAGACAAAAGGCCATCTTCGAGAGTAAATTCAAGAGATTTCAAACCGAGGGCTTATCACCGATAGAATCGGTTAAAAAAATTATTGAGTACTCAACCATTCCAGGAACCTCAAGACATCATTGGGGCACTGATATTGACGTGATACAGGGCAAAATAAAGATAGAAGGCGATGTTTTACTTGAAGAGCATTTTAATAGTGGAGGAGCCTTCGAAAACCTACATCACTGGTTAACGGATAACGCAGCCAATTACGGATTCTATTTGGTATATACCAATCACCCGGAACGTAAAGGATTTAAATACGAACCTTGGCATTTATCTTATGCACCCGAATCTATTCCGATTCTAAAACGTTACATCAATAAAGGGGTTTACGAAATCGCATTGCAACAAAAAGTAAAGGGTATAGAAGTAATTAACTCCAGCCTAAAAACTTCGTATCTGAGGGAGCAGCTTCTAGACATCAATCCGCTTCTTCTCCCATAGAAATCGTAACTTTGCAACATCAACCAAAAGCGAATACCATGAACAAAAAGGTACTTCTAATGATCTTGGATGGATGGGGAATGTCACCTGATCCAAAGATCTCTGCCATTGAACAAGCTAACACTCCGTTTATAGATAGTCTATATCAAAATTATCCTCATGCTACTCTGAAAACTTATGGTATGCATGTCGGTCTTCCTGACGGACAAATGGGTAATAGTGAGGTAGGACACATGAACCTCGGTGCAGGAAGAATCGTTTATCAAGACTTTGCTAAAATCAACAAGGCGGTTACCGAAGGAAGCTTTGCCCAAAACGAAGTGCTTCAAAGCGCACTAGACTACGCCAATAAAGAAGGAGCAAATGTTCACCTTTTAGGTCTGTGTAGTGATGGCGGTGTACATGCGCACACGAGTCATTTAAGAGCTCTGATCGACTTTTTTGAAGCGAGCAATGAGTACTCAAAAACCTTCATTCACGCCTTTTCAGACGGACGAGATGTAGATCCAAAAAGCGGTGCGGGATACATTCAGGATTTAGAAGAATATATCACAAATAAAAAGGCCGTATTAGCCTCAGTAACAGGACGCTATTACGCAATGGATCGCGACCAACGCTGGGAGCGTGTAAAGATTGCCTACGATGCCATTGTGAAAGCACAAGGTAACCAAACCAAGGATATCGTTAGCGAAATAGAAGCCTCATACGAAAATGGAGTTACCGACGAATTCATCATGCCGATCATCAAGGTAAATGAAAACGGAGACACCGTAGGAAGCATCAAAGAAAAAGACGTTGTCCTATTCTTTAATTTCAGAACAGATCGAGGCAGGGAACTCTCACAAGCCTTATCGCAAACTGCATTTCCTGAGCACGAAATGCGACCCCTTCAGTTGCATTTTGTAACCATGACCCGATACGACGACAACTTTAAAAATGTCAATATCGTATTTGACAAAGACAATCTAAACGAAACTTTAGGCGAAGTAGTTTCAAAGGCTCAAAAGACACAATTACGAATTGCAGAAACAGAAAAATATCCGCACGTTACCTTCTTCTTTAACGGTGGTAAAGAAGCCCCATTCCAAGGAGAAGAACGTATTCTTTGTCCATCACCCAAGGTAGCCACTTACGATCTTCAGCCCGAAATGAGCGCCTTTGAGATTAGAGATGCACTGAAACCTCATATGGCAAAGGGTACTTTTGATTTTATCTGCCTGAACTTTGCCAACCCAGATATGGTAGGACATACAGGAGATATGAATGCGGCGATTAAAGCCTGTGAAACAGTCGATAGTTGCGCTAAAACTTTAATTACTGAAGCACTTAATCAAGATTACACGACACTAGTTATTGCAGATCACGGTAATTGTGACACCATGATTAATGAAGATGGTTCGCCGAATACTGCGCATACGACTAATCCCGTTCCGCTCATTTTAGTTGATAAGGAGCTGAAAGAAGTAAAAGACGGAGTACTTGGAGACATTGCACCGACCATTCTTAAATTAATGGGAATTGACCAACCGGCTTCAATGACTCAAAAACCCCTAGTTTAAATGGGTGCAATCATACTTAAGACACCAGAGGAAATCGAATTAATGAGAGAGAGTGCCCAACTTGTTTCTAAAACATTGGGAATGCTCGCTAAGGAGGTGAAGCCAGGAGCAATGCCCCTTGAATTAGATAAGTTAGCAGAGGAGTTCATTCGAGATCAAGGTGGAAAACCTGGATTCTTAGGGATGTACGACTTTCCAAATACCTTGAACTGGAGCCCAAACGAGCAAGTGGTACATGGTATACCCGACCAAACTCCACTGAAAGATGGAGACATTATCTCCATCGACTGTGGAGTATTTATGAATGGTTTTTACGGTGACCACGCTTATACTTTCGAAGTAGGTGAAGTAGCAGAAGAAACGAAAGCCCTTTTAAAAACAGCGAAAGAATCACTGTACATTGGTATTGAACAATTCAAAGCGGGTAATCGAGTTGGAGATGTAGGTTTTGCTATTCAAAAGTATAATGAAGCCCAAGGCTACGGAATCGTTCGCGAGCTTGTAGGACACGGTTTAGGGAATAGTTTACACGAAGGTCCCGAAATGCCAAACTACGGTAAACGCGGTAGAGGAAAGGTATTCAAAGAAGGTCTTGTAGTTGCGATCGAACCGATGATTAACATGGG
>JAYPSS010000111.1:0-4994 GCA_038133115.1 Flavobacteriaceae bacterium
GGTACTCGGATGCGAATGATTGTTCTAGGCTTCATGGTGGCAACCGCCTTTCTTTCGATGTGGATTTCGAATACGGCTACTTCGGTGATGATGCTCCCCATAGGGCTTGCTATTGTCGCACAGTTTCGCGATCATCCAGACACCCCTGAAAATGAGCATGAAGAATTCGGAAAGATGTTGATGCTCGCCATCGCCTACAGCGCTTCCTTAGGAGGTATGGCAACGCTTATAGGAACACCGCCGAATTTGGTATTAGCCGGTATTGTAAAAGAACTCTATGAAGTAGAAATTAACTTTTTAGATTGGATGCTTTTTGCATTACCGCTCTCTGTACTGCTCTTAATTATTTGTTGGGTTTACCTCACTCGATTTGCTGTGAAACTCAAGGCAGATAATTTTACCGGTGGAGTTGAAGAAATCAAAAGACAACGAAAACTACTAGGAAGTATTTCTTCGAATGAAAAGCGAGTGCTTGTGGTATTTGTGCTCACTGCTTTTGCGTGGATTACCCGGTCTTTTCTTCTAAGCCCGATTCTTCCGGCAATCGACGATACCTTAATTGCACTAATTGCAGGAATAGCCCTTTTTGTGATCCCTAGTAGCGGGACGAAAGATGGCGTACTTCAATGGGATGACGCCAAAAAAATTCCTTGGGGGATTTTGCTACTCTTTGGTGGTGGGCTTGCTATAGCTCAAGGTTTTAAAGATACTGGTCTTGCCAAATGGTTAGCGGAGCAACTTACGCAGCTCGATTTTCTTCCGCTACTTGTGATGACCTTAGTTTTGGTAGCAGTGATTAATTTTTTGACAGAAGTGACTTCGAATTTAGCTACCACGGCAATGATTTTACCCGTTTTGGCTCCTTTGGCGGCGGCCATGGGAGTTCACCCTTATATTTTTATGGTGTCAGCTACGCTTGCTGCCTCCTGTGCATTTATGTTACCGGTGGCGACTCCACCCAATGCAGTGGTCTTTGGATCAGGCTATGTCAGTATGTCTTCAATGATAAGAGCTGGATTAGGCCTCAATTTGATCTCTATTCTTTTGGTAACGTTTTGGGTATTCTATTTGTTGCCTTATTTTTGGGCCCTCTAAACAAGCTTTGTAACAAAATAGCGTTTCAATCGTTAACAAAGTATAGTTAGCGATTGTAGTAGATACAACCTATCCAGGCCTTTTCATAAGTAGCTATCGTTTAGTTTTGTTTGTTATGATAACTATCGAGAGAGGTCTGGATTTTTAGCTTTTCGACTTTACAGATTGATCAAACGGAAGCCCCAATTGGGTAAGTAAGTTTTCGTCGTTCTTGTGATCTGCAATGTCCACACCGTAAACTACCTTCTTCACGTCGTCGTAGACAAATGTTCCGAATAGTCTATCCCAAATAGATAGCATGTTTCCGTAGTTAGAATCGGTCCATGGAAGTTCGTTGTGGTGATGAAACTTATGCATGTTTGGAGTTACAAAAAGATAACTTATAGCACGATCAACCTTGGCAGGCAGGGCAATGTTTGCATGGGTGAAGTAAGTAAATACGACACTTAAGATTCGGTAAAATAGATAAAAGGCGATCGGCATACCAGTAATCGCGATTGCTATTAATGCAAAGGTTTCTCGGAGTAGAAAATCTAGGGGATGGTGTCGTGTACCTGTAGTTACATCGACGTGTTTATCGCTATGATGCACTAAATGAAGTCTCCATAAGGCAGGCACTTTATGCAAGAGATAATGAACAAAGTATTGCGCGATTAAATCGAGTACAACTAACGCAATAATGAGTTCAGCCCATACAGGTAATTCGATAAGATTAAGAAGTCCGAAGTTGGTGTCAGAAAGCCACTGATAAAGAAGGGCAGTAAGTGCACCAAAACCGACATTGATGATCATCACCATGGCGAGTAGTGAACCATTAACCCGAGCGTGTTTCCATTTCTTGTAATTGAAATTGGTTTGGGCGTAATAGCCTTCGGCGATCCAGAAAACACCTAGAACAAAAAAGATCCAAGCCGCCTTCATCCAGACGGGCATCTCTTCAAAGAATAATAGAAATGAGTCCATAATATCTAATTCACAGCCTCCCGAAGATACTAAATATTAGAATTTTAAGTGTCTAATCGTTTCACCTTTATCTTTCAGCTGTTTCAATGAATCGATTCCGATTTGAACGTGATTCGTGTCAAAGATTCGCTTGTTTTCTTCATCTTGAGCCATCGATTTCACTCCTTCAGGAACCATGGGCTGATCGGTGACTAGTAGAAGAGCTCCTGTTGGGATTCTATTGTGAAAACCAACCGTAAAAAGGGTGGCCGTTTCCATATCAATGGCATAAGCTCTTACCTTCTTTAGATGATTTTTGAATTTCTTATCGTGCTCCCACACTCTTCGGTTAGTGGTGAACACAGTGCCTGTCCAATAGTTTTGAGCTCTGTCCTTGATCGTTGAAGAAATCGCTCTTTGAAGGGCAAAAGAAGGTAAAGCGGGTACCTCTTTAGGTAGGTAATCGTCTGAAGTACCATCTCCTCGTATTGCCCCGATGGGCAGCACAAAATCTCCGATTTGATTTCTTTTTTTGAGTCCGCCACACTTACCTAGAAATAGAACGGCTTCAGGTTCAGCTGCCATTAATAGATCCATTATTAAGGCTGCATTAGGGCTACCAATACCAAAGTTGATGATACTTATACCGTCGTGAGTAGCAGATGCCATTACTCGGTCTTTCCCCTCCACTGTGGTTCCTGTTATCTCTGCAAATTTTGAGACGTATTTATAAAAATTAGTTAGAAGAATATACTTGCCAAATTCATGTGAAGGCTTCCCTGTGTATCGGTGCAACCAATCACTGACAATTTCTTGTTTTGTTTCCATAAGCTAAAATTTCTCTAAGTTAGTAAGTATTCTGATAGGTATGTCTAAACAAAAACATCTCGGGGTCTTCATTGCCGCAGCTTTTATTGGCCCTGGCACGGTTACCACTTGTACGCTTGCCGGAGTAGACTTTGGGATTGAACTCCTTTGGGCACTGACTATTTCGATTGTAATCACTTATTATTTTCAAGAAATAGCTGCTCGTTTGGGCTGGGTTCTAAATGAAGATCTTGATCAAATTATCATGCGAGGTATCAAACAACCATTGCTTCGATTTGCGGTTCTTGGTCTGATAGTCTCTTCTATTTTTATCGGAAATGCAGCTTATCAGGGCGGTAACTTGAGTGGTACTTTAATAGGGTTACAACTGCTTTCAGATCAATCGATTTCAAAGACGATACTGATGATTCTCATCGGGATAGGGGTTCTTACCATGCTGTGGAATGGTCGATTTGAACTAATAAAAAGATTGCTCATGCTCTTAGTAGTTCTGATGGGTATTAGCTTTTTATTTACAGCTATCTACTTGGGGCCAGCGATTTTAACCCTTTTAAAGGCTGCTTTCATCCCTACTTTCAAAGGATCAAATACCCTTATGATTGTTGCATTAGTTGGCACTACGGTTGTGCCTTATAATCTCTTTCTTCATACGGCACTAGTAAAGCAAAGTCGATCAGAAATTTCTAGTCATCAACTTCTAAAAAAGGATGCCTTGCTAAGTATCCTTATTGGAGGGCTGATCTCTATGGCTATTCTTGTAACTGCGGCTTCTGCAGGTAGCGAGGGAATAAGTTCGGTCATCGATCTAGCCGCTATCCTCAAACCTTCACTCGGAAAATGGAGTAAATACATTGTCGGTTTTGGCTTATTCGCAGCGGGATTTACTTCTTCAATCACCGCTCCATTGGCTGCAGGCTTAGTAACTGCCTCTGTTTTTAGATCAAATGAGGGTGTAGTCTCTGAACGCTTTTCAAAGTTCGCCGCCATTCTTGTATTTGCCATTGGATGGGTCGTTACGATGGTCGGAAGCGCCCCAATTGAAATCATCAAATTTGCTCAGATCGCGAACGGGATTCTACTACCGATTGTGGCAATCACACTATTCATTTTATCTCGAAATAAGAGTTTGTTAGGAGAATTAGCGAACACAAAGGGTCAAAACATCCTAGGCATCATTTTAGTGCTCTTTACTTTAATTTTAGGTCTTATGGGACTTAGTAAAGCGCTTGGTTTATGAGTTTGAAGAAACCACACATCAATATGGATGCAGGCGAAGGGGTATCAGGAGAATATGAGCTTTATCCTTTTGTCAATGCCCTCAATGTGGCCTGTGGCGGTCATTATGGAGACGAGCATACCATTTTTGAAACTTTAAATCATGCGATTCCCTATGAAATTGAATTTGGGGCACACCCTTCGTATCCAGACAAAGAAAATTTTGGTAGAGTTTCTTTAGAACTAAGCCCCGAAGAACTCACTGCTTCAATCGTCGATCAAATCGATTGTTTTGCAAGAGTGGCTGAGCGTTTGGGTGCTACTTGGACCCACATTAAGCCCCACGGAGCGCTCTATAATGACCTAGCCAAAAACGCCTCTCTCGCTGAGGTTTTTTTAAGCACTATAACACCTTACAAGGAGAAGATACTTTATTTACAGGAGTCTTCTATCATTGCTCTTAGAGCCGAAGAAAGTGGTTTTAAAGTGGCCCATGAATATTTTATCGATCGCAATTACCTTGCAATTGACCGATTAGTTCCTAGAGGCGAAGCGAATGCTTTGATTTCTGATCCGAAACAAGCGTTGGATCATCTGCACTCTATGGCCCATAAAAAATCTCTGAAGCTACTAAATGGAACTGAAGTTCCTATTGAACCTCACACTTTTTGTATACACTCAGATCATCAGGCGACCCCTCGAATCATCGCTGAAATCGCAAAGGCTTATGGGTTTTAAGGTTCGTTTTCATAGAATTAGTCCTGAGGTAGTCTCCATAGCTTTAGAGGAGACCTCTGCTGCCGAGCTTTCCTATGTTGCCGAGCAGCTTGAGTCTCGATTTTCATCGATTCAAGACGTTGTTTTTTTGAACGGAGAGATCACCGTTTTTTCTACTGAATTAAACCTGATTTTAG
>JAYPSS010000112.1:0-4803 GCA_038133115.1 Flavobacteriaceae bacterium
TCACTACCCAAAAATCCTTGAGTAACAATTAACTGTTTAGCCTCTTTCAGCGAAGAAACTTTTTCTGCAGTTGCTTCCCAATTTACGGTTGCATCTCTATAGGAATCATCAGTTTTGATCAGGGTACGAACGTCGTACCACATATTATCAATACCCACCTCAGCGAGATAGGCACTTAATATTCGTGTAGATAATAATTCACCATAACCAACAATTTGATCATAAATGAACGATTTATTGAGCGACTTGTTCCAGGTAATAAACCCTAAAATCTCATCAAACATTCGTTCTATATCTGATCGTACCTGATCGGCTCGATCTCCAAACAATTCATCGATAATTGCACGATGAAAATCGACTACCGGTGCGATCGATTGATTTACTGCCTCAACTACATCTTTATTGTCGCTTTTAGCCTTGAAATAATCTGCAACTACGACTTCCATGGCATTGGTAGTTTTACCCATGGCAGAAACCACCATACATACATCCTTATGGCCTTCTGTTTTTAAAACATGAGCCACGTTGGCGATACTTTGAGCATCTTTAACTGAAGCTCCTCCAAATTTGAAAACTCTTTTACCCATTATTTTCGAGTTGAACGACATACCAATTTTTTAACACCTTCGCACCTTTACTCTCATAGAGAGCTATAGCATTTGTATTCCAGTCTAATACTTCCCATCCGATTCTTCGCACCTTCATCGACTTTCCGTACGAGATCACGTGGTCTAGCAAAGCCGATCCGATTCCATTCCCTCGATGTTCAACCTCAACGATCAAATCTTCTAGGTGGAGTGCCTTGCCTTTCCAAGTTGAATATCGGAGATAGGTAAGTGCGATTCCTACCACCTTTTGGGTTTCTGAATCTTCGGCTACAAAACAATGAAATAAGGGCTGATCTCCGAATCCATCGTTGGTTACTTCTTCTATAGAAAGAACCATCTCATTCTCAGCCTTTTCAAACACGGCTAATTCTTTGATTAATCGATGAATATCCGAAACATCTGAACGTACTGCATCTCTAATGATAAAGCCCATAACTATCTCATTTTGGTGGATCAAAGGTATTTGAAATGTCTAGCTACTACAAATACCCCTGAAGCTCTCACAAAAGCCGTCAAAATTGTTGTAGTTTAGGTAATTCTAAGAGGTCAAATTGCTATGAAACCAGACCTTCTCAGTTTTACATCAAAAGGAATCTACTGTGCCGAGGCCGATGTCTATCTCGACCCATGGCGTCCAGTGGACAAGGCGATTATTTCCCATGCTCATGCAGACCATAGCCGATTCGGAAACAAAAAATATATCGCCCACCACCACAGCGTTCCTGTGATGAAGCACCGGTTAGGGGCGATCAATATTCAAGGAGTTGCTTGGAATGAACCCTTCAGTGTAAACGGAGTTGAGTTCACTTTATATCCCGCTGGACACATTGTAGGGTCTTCCCTTATTAAAGTACAGCACAAAGGAGAAATTGCACTTTTTACCGGAGATTACAAACTCGAAAACGACGGCCTTAGCACTCCACTCGAAATGCAACGCTGCCATACACTGATTACCGAATGTACCTTCGGGCTACCGATTTTTAGGTGGAAACCTCAACAAGAGGTATTTTCAGAAATAGAGAACTGGTGGAGCTTTAATCAGCAGAATTCATTTACTAGTGTTATTTATGCCTACAGCTTAGGTAAAGCACAAAGGCTATTGCATCATCTCCAATCCACTCATGGCCCTATCCTAGTCCATCCTGCTATTGCAGCAGTCAACGAATCATTATCGAATATTGTCTCGTTTGAGAATGTAAAAACGCTGACGGCTGATAAAAATCCGATAGATTACCCTGGGGCGCTGCTTATTCTACCCCCATCAGGTAGAGAAGCTAAATACCTAAAGAAATGGGGAGAACTTAGGACAGCAAGTGCCAGTGGATGGATGGCTACCCGGGGTAACCGAAGAAGAAGAAATGTCGACAGAGGCTTTGTAATCTCAGATCACTGCGACTTTGACGCACTCAATGCCTGCATAAAATACAGCGAAGCCGAAAAGGTAATCTGTACTCATGGGTTTACCGATATCTATTCCAAATATCTCAGAGGAATGGGGTTTAACGCAGGAACCGAGCATGCCGAATTTGAAGAAGAGGAAATAGAAGTTGAAAACAGTACAGACCTACTGCTACAATGAAAGACTTCTCACTACTCATTCAGCGTTTAGATCAACTCAGCAAAACCAATGAAAAAGTAAAGGCACTGAGTGATTATTTTAAGACTGCACCACAAAAAGATGTAGTCTGGGCAATTGCGATCTGGTCCCACCGTAGACCCAAAAGACCGGTCTCAACGACACTTTTAAGAGCATGGGCTGCAGAATTAGCTGGGGTCGATCATTGGTTATTTGAAGACAGTTATCACATCGTTGGTGATTTAGCAGAAACCATTGCTTTACTCACCTGCAAGAAGGAAAAAACAATCCATCATTCAGAAGAATCTTTAGGTACCATAATCGAGGACTTAATCGCGCTGAAGGCACAATCAGAGGACCAAAAGAAGGCCTACATCACGAAGAAATGGGCTGAACTTAATTATTTCGGAAGTTTCACTTTCACCAAACTACTCACTGGAGGTTTTCGAATTGGGATCAGTCAAAAACTGATGACCAAAGCACTAGAGCAAGCCTTTGATATTCCTTCAGATGAGATTGCTTATAGACTTATGGGTAAGTGGGACCCCACAGAAGTTACCTTGAAGAAACTCTTATTTGACAATGACCCAGAAGCGAATCAGTCGAGGCTCTACCCTTTCTTTCTTGCTTATCCGATAGAAAATAAGCTCGAAGACCTAGGAGATGTTTCTCAGTGGAGTGTTGAACATAAGTGGGACGGAATACGTGCCCAACTCATCAAAAGAAATAATACGTTCGCAATTTGGTCAAGAGGTGAAGAGCTCATTACTGAACAATTCCCCGAATTATATCAAATCAAAGACCAACTAACAGAGGATGTGGTTATCGACGGAGAAATCATTCCAATAAAAGAGGGCTTACCCGATCACTTTGGCACACTTCAAAAAAGACTCAATCGAAAAAGAGTTACCCATTCCTTGTTAGAAGAGGCTCCCGTGGTGTTTCGAGCCTATGATCTATTAGAATATCAAGGCAAGGACCTAAGAGAGCAAACTTACCTCGAGCGCAGAAATTTTCTAGAAAGCATCCCATTTAACGGTCCTTTACAGCTATCAGAATTTGAAATTTTCAAAAACTGGGAAGAAGTTGAAGAGGAAAGACTTCGTTCGAAAGAAGTAAAAAGCGAGGGACTCATGCTAAAACACATCGATAGTACCTATGGAGTAGGTCGCAAAAAAGGGGATTGGTTCAAATATAAAAATGACCCTCTCCATTGCGACGCCATATTGACCTATGTGATGCGAGGTCATGGTCGTAGAAGTAGTCTTTACACCGATTTCACCTTTGCCCTATGGGACAGAGATCCTAAAGACACTGAAGCACAACTGGTAACCTTTGCCAAGGCCTATTCTGGACTCACTGACCAAGAATTCAAAGAAATTAATCGATGGATTCGATCGAATGCTCTCGAAAAATTCGGACCCGTTAGAGCGGTTAAACCTGAACTCGTTTTTGAAATTGCCTTTGAGGGAGTCGCTCCATCTTCGAGACACAAAAGCGGTTATGCGACAAGATTTCCGAGAATTGTGCGATGGCGGAAGGACAAAAAAATCGATGAAGCCAACCGACTAGAAGACCTTAAAAATTTAGTACGCTAAAAATGGAAGGGCTTATCGAAAATATTGTTTCATGGTTTGAAAAAAATAAATGGGAGCCCTTTCCATTTCAAAAAGATTGCTGGAACGCCTATCTTAATGGCTGTTCAGGCTTGTTAATGGCACCCACAGGTTCAGGTAAAACCCTAGCTCTCGGTGCCCCAATCTTACAATCTATTGACCCTAAGAAAAAAGGCTTACAAGCATTATGGATCACTCCCCTTAGAGCGTTATCTCAAGAAATTTTCGAGGCTCTAGAAAAGGCTTCTATAGCAATGAAACTGGATATTGAAGTAGGGCTTCGTAACGGAGATACTTCCACCAAAGAAAGAACGAAGCAACGAAAATCGCTTCCTCCACTACTTATTACTACACCCGAAAGTCTTCAATTACTACTTGCCTCTAAAGGTTATGAGGCCCGATTTAAGCATTTAAGAAGCATCGTCATCGACGAGTGGCATGATTTATACGCCAGCAAACGCGGAGCACTTCTTGAGTTGGGATTGTCTCGACTTCGAGGAATAAATCCAAAACTTCAAGTTTGGGGAATAAGTGCTACCCTAGGCGACCCCTTTCTTGCACTTTCTGTTTTAAAAGGAGATATCATTGAAAATGAGAAAGTGCCCGACGGATGGACCATTATTCAATCGAACCTAACCAAGGAGATCTTGATTGAATCGCTCATCTCAGAGAAAGCCGATCGATTCCCTTGGCGCGGACACTTAGGCCTTCATCTTATCGATCAAATCGGCCCACTGTTAGACAAAAGCAAAAGTGTTCTCATTTTTACTAATACTCGCAGTCAATGCGAAATTTGGTTTCAGGCATTACTCTCCCACTATCCCGATTTAGCCGGTCAAATGGCCATGCATCATAGCTCCATTGAGAAAAACACCCGACTTTGGGTAGAGAATGCGTTAAGAAACGAGAGTTTAAAAGTCGTGGTGTGCACCTCGAGTCTCGACTTAGGTGTTGACTTCGCCCCGGTCGAAACGGTAATTCAAGTTGGTGGACCCAAAAGTAT
>JAYPSS010000113.1:0-4768 GCA_038133115.1 Flavobacteriaceae bacterium
CATTTAAAACTTATTTTTGCACGCATTTTTAACTTATTATAATGAACCAATACGAAACTGTTTTCATTTTGAATCCCGTTCTATCTGACACTCAGGTAGAGGAAACAGCCAAGAAGTTTGAGAGCTTCTTAACAGAGCGTGGTGCTAAGTTTGTTGCCAAAGAAAACTGGGGACTTAAAAAACTAGCTTACCCAATTCAAAACAAAAAGAGTGGTTTTTACCATTTGTTTGAATTTCAAGCTCCGGCTGAATCGATTAACGAATTAGAGCTTGAATTTCGCCGTGATGAGCGAGTAATGCGCTATTTAACTGTAAAGTTAGATAAGCATGCAATCGCTTGGGCTGAGAAGAGAAGACAAAAACTTAAAACTGCTTAATTATGTCAACTATTGAACAACAAGCTAAAGGAAAAAAAGATGGCGAAATTCGCTACTTAACTCCTTTAAATATTGACACACAGAAAGAGAAGAAGTACTGTAGATTTAAAAAATCAGGGATTAAGTATATTGATTACAAAGACCCAGATTTCTTATTAAAGTTAGTGAACGAACAAGGTAAAATCTTACCTCGTCGTTTAACAGGAACTTCACTGAAATACCAACGTAAAGTATCACAAGCTATCAAACGTGCTCGTCACCTTGCACTTATGCCATATGTTGGCGATATGCTTAAATAAGAAAACGATATGGAGATTATTTTAAAAGAAGACGTTCAGAACCTAGGGTTTAAGGACGATATCGTTTCAGTAAAGAATGGTTATGGTCGTAACTTTCTGATTCCTAAAGGTCTTGCAGTTCTTGCAACACCATCGGCTCGTAAAGTTCACGCAGAAAATTTAAAGCAACGTGCACACAAAGAAGCGCAATTGATTGCTGAGGCTAAATCTATGGCTGAAAAAATCAATGCAATTGCTCTTAAAATTAGTGCTAAAGTAGGTGCTGGAGATAAGCTTTTCGGTTCGGTATCTAATATCGATTTAGAAGCTGGGCTTTCGAAAGAAGGTGTATCTATTGACAGAAAGTATATCCTTGTACAAGGTGGTTCTGTTAAGCGTCTAGGATCATACGTTGCAAAGGTGAGACTTCATCGTGAAGTATCTGCTGACCTAGCATTCGAAGTTGTTGCCGAGGCATAACTTTCAAATAATATTTGAACAGATTAAGGGCCTTTATGGCCCTTTTTTTATACTATGAAATACCAAAGATTAAGCAAAGAACAGTTTGAGATATTAGCAGAGGAATTTTCTAAATTTCTTGCGGTTCATGGGATTGATAAACCTGAATGGGAGCGACTTCAATCTAATGATGGTAACCGTGTTGATGAACTACTCGATGAGTTTAGTGATATCATATGGAAAGGAGTACTTTCTAAAGTGAACTATCTAGAAAACCTGTCAGAACATTTTATTTATTTGTTTTCGAGAGAGGAGAATGGACTTGAACTCATTGCGGTTGAAGCGCAAGTAGCAGGATTAGATCTAAGAACCTCAGAAGGATTTACTTGGTTAAAGAAAAATTACCTTGATGAACGGGTAATTTATCGTCGAGCAACTAAGGCATATTCTGAGGATCCTTATAAGGATCTGTTCGAATTGATTCAAAAAGGTGCTGTTATCACGAAAGGGGAACTGTATCTTTGGTTTAAGGATTGGTTAGATAATAATTAAGATATGGCAACATCGGCATCAGTAGCGCGAGGTACAAGAGATTTTTTCGGAGACGAATTAATTCGTAGATCTTATATCATTGAGGTCATTGAAGGCGCATTCAAGAGATTTGGATTTTCAGCGATTCAGACTCCTAGTTTTGAGAATTTAGATACCCTTATGGGTAAGTATGGTGAAGAAGGTGATCGATTGATTTTTAAACTATTAAAATCAGGCGATTATTTATCTAAACTAAATGATCAGGAGCGTCTCGAACTCTCTTCGTATGCGATGACCTCTCAAATTAGTGATAAGGCACTCAGGTATGATTTGACAGTACCTTTTGCTCGATTTGTTGTGCAACATCAAAATGAACTGGCACTACCCTTTAAGCGATATCAAATTCAACCCGTTTGGCGTGCAGATCGTCCTCAAAAAGGTCGATTCAGAGAATTTTATCAGTGCGACGCTGATGTTGTAGGAGCGATGTCTTTATGGCAAGAGGTTGATCTTATACAGTTGTATGATACCGTATTTTCAGAATTGGGCTTAGTGGGTAATCAGCATCCGACACTAAGAATCAACCATCGAAAGATATTAGCTGGGATTGCAGAAAGTTTTGGTATCGAAGATCAACTTATTCCTTTTACTGTAGCTTTAGACAAATTGGATAAAATTGGTGCTGAAGGTGTTTTAAAGGAACTTAAAGAACTAGGCTTGGGCGATTCGGTTCTAGAAAAGGTGGATACCTTTTTAAAAGTGGGATCGAACTTAACAGATCAGTTGAATTTTCTAGACGGTTTGTTTGTTGATTCAGAACAGGGGAGGACAGGAGTAAACGAAATACGATTCTTACTCGATCAGCTTGAGGCGGTTCGTTTAGAGTCTATCGCCTTGAAATTAGATCTTACTTTAGCTAGAGGTCTTAATTATTATACCGGAATTATTTTTGAAGTATCCGCTCCTGAAGGAGTTCAGATGGGTTCTATTGGCGGTGGAGGTCGTTACGATAATTTAACGAGCCAATTCGGTGGTCAAGCATTAGGAGGAGTTGGAATTTCTTTTGGTCTCGATCGAATCTATTTAGTCTTAGAGGCTTTAGGTTTATTTCCAGAAAACGTTTCAGATCGACTAGATGTATTCATCATCAATTACGATGACCAAAGTTCTAAACAGCTATTACCATTTATCCAAAAGCTTAGAAAAGCAGGTATGTCAGTGGAATTGTATCCATTAGCTGCCAAAATTCAGAAGCAATTTAAATACTTGGATAAAAGGACCGCTCAACTGGTTCTATTCCCTAAATCAGAACTTTTAGCTAAAGATAAGATTGAGGTTAAAAATCTCTCCAGCGGTGAGGTTAGTATTCTTGATATCTCTGAAATAGATCAAATAAAAAAGGCCCTTACTTAAGGGCCTTTTTGGTTAATCAAAATAAGAGAACGATTCTCCTGCTTTTATTTTCTGTACACTATGGTAGATTAGTCGAATGACATTGGCTACGTCTTCTTTATGAACGGTTTCAACCGTAGTATGCATGTACCTTAGTGGTAAAGAAATTAACGCTGAGGCTACTCCACCATTGCTGTAAGCGAATGCATCGGTATCTGTGCCTGTATAGCGTGAAGAGGCATGACGCTGAAACGGTATCTTATTTTCTTCTGCCGCTTCAATAATTCGCTCTCTGAGAATATGATGAATAGCCGGTGCGTAGGATATCACAGGACCGTCACCAATTTTACTTTCTCCTTGCTCAATTTTGCTGATCATCGGAGTGGTAGTGTCATGACATACGTCTGTGATGATCGCAGCATTTGGTTTGATTCTTTGGGTAATCATCTCTGCACCTCTTAAACCGATCTCCTCTTGTACCGAGTTAGTGATATACAGACCGAACGGAAGTTCAATGTTATTCTCTTTGAGTAATCGAGCCACTTGTGCGATCATAAAACCACCGGCACGGTTATCTAAAGCTCGACAAACGAATTGATTTTTGTTCAGTACTTTGAAACTGTCAGGATAAGTAATCACGCATCCGACGTGTACACCCATCTCTTCAACTTCTTTTTTGTCTTTAGCACCGATATCAATAAAGATGTTTTCAAGTTTTGGATTTTCTTCTTTACCTGGTTTACGAGTGTGAATGGCTGGCCATCCGAAAACACCCTCAACAATGCCCTTTTTGGTATGAATATTCACCCATTTAGAAGGAGCAATTTGATGGTCACTACCTCCATTTCTAATCACATAAATGAGACCATTATCAGAGATATAATTAACATACCAAGAAATCTCATCAGAATGGGCTTCAATGACCACTTTGTACGCTGCTTTAGGGTTGATTACACCCACCGCAGTACCGTAAGTATCTGTAATGAATTCGTCTACGTATGGCCTTAGATAATTCATCCAGATTTGTTGACCTTGAGCTTCGTATCCCGTAGGCGAGGCATTATTTAAGTAATCTTCTAAAAATTTTAGTGCCTCATCGTTAAGTATATGATCTGTTTTCATCTAAGAATAATTTTGATCTAAATTTACAAATACTATGACGGCTTCAAGAAGAAATTATCCGCTATTTCTATTATTTATCACCATTTACTCGGCATCCTTTTCACAAGTAATTCAATCTGAAACGGGGTCAGAAGAGAGGGAATATTACGGTGCAATTTCTCTAGATGAAGTCTATGTTTTATCTCCCCTTCAATTTGAATCAAACACTCAGCGTAATGAATATTATCGATTACGGATGCGTGTTTTTAAAGTGTTCAAATACGCTGTACTTGCTGAGGATCGATTGAAAACGGTTGAGGATCGTTTGAGTACCTTGAAGCGGAAGGGGCAGAAGAGGGCTTATACTAAGAGAGTTAAGAAATATTTAGAAACTGAACTCACTGAACCACTTAAGAAACTTTCCCGCAACGATGGTAAAGTACTCATTCGTTTAATAGATAGACAAACCGGTTATAGCGCGTTTGATTTGGTTAAAACCTTCAGAAATGGTTGGACCGCATTTTGGTACCAAACTGCTGCGTCCGCTTATCAAATGGATTTAAAAGATGCCTATAATCCCTATGAAAATCTTGAGGATTATTGGATTGAAGATATTCTTCAAAGGGCTTT
>JAYPSS010000114.1:0-4747 GCA_038133115.1 Flavobacteriaceae bacterium
CTCCTAGTCGCAATGCATTAAACCGTTGGATAGCGCTGTTTTCAAACTCCTGCTCAATTCTAGCAATTACCTTCGCCGAGGAAGTTTTCGGGTTAAGCTTTGTGTTTTCATCAATTACTCTTTCTGATTTTCCGTACACAGAGATACTACTAGTATAGAAAACGGTTAGGTTCGGATTCTTACTTAGGTGACCTATTAATTGTCGAAATAAAGGAAGATTTCCTTCTTTGTGGTCACTGGTATTTCTGCTGGCACCACTTGGTATGGTAATGATTAAATAGGATAAACCCTCTAGGAACGCGGATAGTTCACCTTCCCATCGGTTGTTTCTAAAATAACATCCAAAGGCTTTGGCCCCTTTTACGTCGAATCCATTTCTTTGAAGTCTTTGGAGGAGATAACTCCCGAGCCAGCCTTCTCCTAAAATCCCGATTTTAGTCAACCTTTGCGCGTTTGAATATTTTGATTTTCTCTGAGGTTAAAAAGTGATAACCGATATCGTAAAGATAGTATTTTGATTGGCCATCCTTTTGCCCTCTTTCTATCTCAGTGATACATGAGAGTCTAAACCCTTGTCGATTCAATTCACTCAAGCTGTACTTGGTGTACTCCTCGACAACATAGCCTCTTAAGATTTTGTAATTATTTTGAAGTACTCGATGGGTACTGTAAAAGCTCTGATTCTTTTTTTGATTTTTTAGATTGTGATGATGGCTTCTACAAGCATCACTGCAAAACTTTTGATCTGTTCTACCGAATAAGGGCTCTTTACAAACTTTACAACCTCTGTTCATATGAAATCTGTTTGGTGCAAAGAAGAAGACCTACACTGCAAATAACACTCAGTGGTCATTAAAATCAGGGCGTGGATATTTAAACGTTTCTATCTGTTTACAACACGAATTGGTAGATCCTCAGGATTCAACTTTGAAGCAAAATCAATTTTTATGAATGCACTAAGAAATCAAGCCCAACTAATAGGTTATGTTGGCAACGACCCAGAAATCACAGAACTACAGGGAGGTAAGAAACTGGCAAAGTTTAGTTTGGCCACCAATGAAATTTACAATAATGCCGCAGGCGAGAGAACGGTTTCGACCGAATGGCATACGATCATTGCGTGGGATCGCCAAGCTGAAATTGCAGAGAAGTATGTTCAGAAGGGCAAGGAAATCGCTGTTTCTGGACGTATTACTCATCGATCTTATGACGATAATGAAGGTCAAAAGAAGCGTGTTACAGAAATTCGTTGCTCTGATTTATTGCTTTTGGGTAAGCCTGAAACCGCAATAGAATCAGAGGTTTTTTAATCGTAAACGTATTGGGCAATTCGAAAGAGATTGGCGTGAGCCTCTACAATTACTCGTATGTCTTTTGAATAACCACCACCCATTGAACATTGAATTGGAATTCCTTTTGAATGCGCAAGATTTAGAACTTTATGGTCTCTCTCCTTACATCCGTTAAGGGTTAGGCCTAAGGTTCCTAATCGATCAGACTCTAAAATGTCTACTCCTGAGAGATAAAAAATAAAGTCAGGTTTTATCTCCTCGATTAAAGGATCAAGATATTCATCTAGAAGTGCTAAATATTCAAGATCGCTACACCCTTTAGGTAGAGGAAGGTCTAAATCTGACTCTTCTTTTTTAAAGGGGTAATTCGATGCCCCATGCACAGAAAATGTGAATACTGATGGGTTCTTTTGAAAAATAGAGGCCGTTCCATTTCCTTGGTGTACGTCAAGATCAATGATAAGTGCTTTTTTGATGAGACCTTTGCGAATGAGATGCGATGCAGCGATTGCTTGATCATTTAATAGACAGAAGGCCTCTCCATGATCGGCATAGGCGTGATGTGTGCCTCCTGCGATATTAATAGATATGCCGTGATTAAATGCGTGATAGCAATTTTGGATAGTTCCCTGTGCGATCCTTTGCTCTCGATCAATGAGATGTTGAGATAATGGAAATCCTATCTTTCTCATCTCTTTGGGGGTGAGATCTGAACTTAGTAATCGACGAAAGTAAGATTCTGTATGAACGCTTAGGGCGTCTTTAGGATCGAGATATTCAGGCGAAAAGAAGTTCTCTTCGCTGCAGGTGCCTTCATGAATCAACTGCTTTGGTAGTAGATCGTACTTGAGCATAGGAAACCTATGGCCTTGGGGTAGATCTAGAACATAAATTGAATCAAAAGCAATTTTTAGCATTAAGAAATAAGACTACCTACAGCTACTGCCTCTTCGGGGCTCATGAAACTTAGTTTTCCTTCAGGGTCTGTTGCCATGAGCAGCATACCTTGACTTTCTACACCTCGAAGTTTACGGGGTTCAAGGTTCATTAGAACGCAAACCTTTTTTCCAATTACTTCTTCGGGTGAGAAATGCTCGGCAATCCCAGAGATGATGGTTCTTTGGTCAAGTCCGGTGTCAACTTTTAGAATGAGTAATCGATCGGCTTTTGGCATTTTTTCAGCAGAAAGTATTGTGCCAACTCTTAAATCAAGACTGCTAAAGGTGTCATAATTGATAGCTGGTTTTTGTGGTTCTTGCATAAGAATAGGATCTTTTTCTGTTGATTTCAGTTTGTCTAACTGATTTTGTATTTCAGCGTCTTCAATCTTTCTGAATAGTAATTCAGAATTTCCTAGGTGTTGACCTGCAGAGACTAGAACGCTTGTAGATTTGAGGTGTTCAAAAGGGTTTTCAATGGTCGTCAAATTGAGCATTTTCTTTAACTTCTCTGTTGAGAAGGGTAAGAATGGCTCAGAGAGATAAGCGAGACCAGCTGTTAGTTGAAGCGCTACATTCATGATGGTTTTAACGCGCTCAGGATCAGATTTAATTAGTTTCCAAGGTTCATGGTCAGCTAGATACTTATTACCTAATCTCGCAACACCCATTAAAAGACCTGCAGCCTCTCTAAATCGATATCGGTCTAGCGATTTCTCAATGGCAGAAGGAGCTTCTTGTAATTGTTGCAAAACTTGTTTGTCTACATCAGTCAAGTTACCTGCCTCTGGGACAATTCCTTCATAGTATTTCTGACTTAGAACAACTACTCGATTAATGAAGTTGCCATAAACCGAAACTAGCTCGTTGTTTACTCGGGCTTGAAAATCATCCCAGGTGAAGTCGTTGTCTTTGGTTTCAGGAGCGTTAATGGTTAAAACATATCTCAGAGCGTCTTGCATTCCTTCAAAGTCTTCGAGATATTCGTGAAGCCAAACTGCCCAGTTTTTAGAGGTCGAAAGTTTCTGCCCTTCTAAATTTAAAAACTCATTTGCAGGGACATTTTCTGGGAGAATATAATCTCCATGTGCCTTTAAAAGCGCAGGGAATATTATACAATGGAATACGATGTTGTCCTTTCCTATGAAGTGAATCAGTGAAGTGTTTTCATCCTTCCAGTAAGGTTCCCAATCAATTCCTTTTTTCTCTGCCCATTCTTTGGTGGAAGAAATGTATCCGATAGGTGCCTCAAACCATACATATAAAACCTTGCCGTCTGCAGTTTCAAGGGGGACTTTAATTCCCCAATCAAGATCTCTGGTTACCGCTCTAGGACGAAGCCCATCATCAATCCATGATTTACATTGGCCGTAAACGTTCGACTTCCAATTTTCCTTGTGATCTTCTAGAATCCATTTTCTTAAGAAAGCCTCACTTTTATCTAGGGGTAGGTACCAGTGTGTTGTAGATTTAAGAGAGGGTGTTGCACCACTTAAGGTACTCTTAGGATTTATCAGATCGGTAGCGTTTAAGCTTGACCCACACTTTTCGCATTGGTCACCATAAGCTTCTGGGTTTTGACATTTAGGACAAGTACCTGTAACAAAACGATCAGCTAAGAACATATTAGCCTCTGCGTCAAATAACTGTTCACTGGTTTCTTCAATGAAATCATTTTGCTCGTAGAGTTTTGTGAAAAAATCTTGAGCAGTTTTATGGTGAATGTCACTAGAGGTTCTGGAGTAATTATCGAAAGAGATTCCGAAGTCTTCAAAAGATTTTCGAATGATCGCATCGTAAGTATCAATGACCTCCTTAGGTGTGATTCCTTCTCGACGAGCTTTCATCGATATAGCAACACCGTGTTCGTCACTTCCGCAAATAAAGGCTACATCATGACCTTGGAGTCTTTTGTAGCGTGCAAATATGTCTGCAGGCACGTATACTCCTGCTAAATGCCCGATATGAATGGGGCCATTAGTGTAGGGAAGTGCGGCGGTAAGGGTATATCGTTTTTTTGAGTCTGACATTCACTGATGATTTGAAGGCAAAAATAGTTAATTCTTTATCGAATCGATTCTAGATGTTTATCGAACGATTTTTGAATACACTGTTCGCTATTTTTAAGAGTAATGAGCAAAATTATAGGGGATCTCGGCCAGAGAGAAGCAGTAATCTTTCTTGAAGAACGAGGGTACCGTATTCTTCATCAAAATATTAGACTCGGTCATTTAGAAGCTGATATTCTTGCAATTAAAGACCGGCTTTTAGTGATTGTTGAGGTCAAGTCGAGTACACGACTATTAACTATAGAGCAGTTAATTCAACGTGTGTCGAAAGCACAGTTTGCCCGATTACAGGCCATAGGCTCATTCTACGCACATCGAATTTCTGAAGTTGAGGAGCTGCGAATCGACCTCGTAGGTGTTCATTTAAAACAGAAAAATTCACAAGTTTTGCACCTTATCGACATTTCTTTATATATTTGACGAATTGTTATAAATAAAACAATCTGTA
>JAYPSS010000115.1:0-4740 GCA_038133115.1 Flavobacteriaceae bacterium
TACGTCAACCCAAGAACCGGTAAGAAAGGGCCGCTTCTTTCTGACGAGGTGCACAAGGTGATCATGGACAATGCAGAAAAGCTAGATTCGTGCATTATCTACGATCGTGATTTTGGTTACGATTACTTCGGTTTTAAAACCTTAGAACGCTCCTATCTTTTGAAGATCAATGGTAAGATCGTAGAAAGACCTCAGCACATGTTGATGAGAGTTTCGGTTGGGATTCATCCGAACGACTTAGATGCTGCTATCGAGACTTACGACTTAATGTCAAAGCGTTACTTTACACACGCGACCCCAACCCTGTTTAATTCAGGAACCCCAAAACCTCAAATGTCATCGTGCTTTCTACTCACCATGAAGGACGATAGTATTGATGGTATTTATGACACCCTAAAACAGACTGCTAAGATCTCGCAGTCTGCAGGAGGAATCGGTCTATCAATTCACAACATTAGAGCTACGGGATCTTATATATCAGGAACCAACGGAACCTCTAACGGTATTGTTCCGATGCTTCGAGTATACAACGACACTGCTCGATATGTAGATCAAGGTGGCGGAAAGAGAAAAGGGAGTTTCGCGATGTACATCGAACCATGGCATGCAGACATCTTTGACTTCCTTGATCTTAAAAAGAATCATGGTAAGGAGGAAATGCGTGCGCGTGATCTTTTCTACGCAATGTGGATACCCGATCTATTTA
Organism: Flavobacteriaceae bacterium; assembly: GCA_038133115.1. Classification (GTDB taxonomy): domain Bacteria; phylum Bacteroidota; class Bacteroidia; order Flavobacteriales; family Flavobacteriaceae; genus UBA3478. Next base: position 707 of record JAYPSS010000115.1, read on the forward strand.
TGAAGCGAGTTGAGGCAAACGAAGATTGGACGCTAATGTGTCCTAACGAGTGCCCAGGGTTATACGATAGCCACAGTGAAGAATTCGATAAGCTATACCTTCAGTACGAAGCTGAAAATCGAGGACGTAAGACCGTAAAAGCACGTGAACTTTGGGAGAAAATCCTAGAATCGCAAATTGAGACAGGTACTCCTTATATGCTTTACAAGGATGCTGCCAATCGCAAGAGCAATCAAAAGAATTTGGGTACCATCAGATCATCCAATCTTTGTACGGAGATCCTAGAATACACCTCAGAAGACGAAGTTGCTGTTTGTAATCTAGCGTCAATTGCACTTCCGATGTTTGTAAAGGACGGCAAATTTGACCATCAAGAGCTTTTTGATGTTACCAAGCGAGTAACACGCAACCTCAACACAGTAATCGATCGCAACTACTACCCGGTAGTAGAAGCCGAGAACTCAAATATGCGTCACCGCCCTGTCGGATTAGGAGTTCAGGGACTTGCAGATGCATTCATCATGATGCGTCTACCGTTTACCTCAGATGAAGCGAAAAAATTAAATCAAGAAATTTTTGAAACACTTTATTTCGCTGCCGTCACCGCATCCATGGAAATGGCGATTGATGAAGGGCCTTACAGCAGCTATAAAGGATCTCCAATTTCTGAAGGTAAATTCCAATACGAACTTTGGGGAATCAAAGATGACGAACTATCTGGTCGTTGGGATTGGGATGCACTTCGTAAGCAAGTACTAAAACACGGTGTTAGAAACTCACTTCTTGTTGCACCGATGCCAACTGCTTCTACCTCTCAAATCTTAGGTAATAATGAATGTTTTGAGCCGTATACCTCAAACCTATACACCCGTCGTGTACTCTCAGGAGAGTTCATTGTGGTAAATAAGCACCTACTTAAAGATTTAGTTCGTCTTGGATTATGGAATGAAAGCATGAAGCAGGAGCTCATGAGAGCTAACGGATCTGTGCAGCATATTGAAGGAATTCCAGAGGATATTAAAGAGCTTTACAAAACTGCATGGGAGTTGAGTATGAAAGACATTATCGATATGAGCCGTCACAGAGGTTATTTTATCGACCAGTCTCAATCGCTCAATCTATTCATGGAGAATGCAAGCTTCAGCAAGCTGACCTCAATGCATTTCTATGCTTGGAAGAGCGGGTTAAAGACAGGTATGTATTACTTAAGAACAAAAGCTGCTACAGATGCTATCAAATTCACGGTAGATAACACGAAGAAAGCTGCTCCAGTGGCAGTATCCGCAGAGGCTCAAATTAAGGTGGCTGAACAAGACGCCGCAAGCATCCGCGAGAAAGAAGTAGATGTCGAACCGATGAGTCCTGAAGAGATGAAAGAGCTCATCAGAAGATCAAAAGAGGGTCAAGGAGATGACGACTGTTTGATGTGTGGATCTTAATAACTCGCTGCCATAAGTAATTAAGAAATACACAAAAAAGCCCGCACCAAAGGTGCGGGCTTTTTTACTTAAACTATTGAAGTCTTATTCAGACCAAGCTTTACCGCCAGTAAGCGTTTGTAGATCATCACAAGCGATATACTCGCCTGGCACTGGTAAATATGCAAGAACATTTTCTCCGATATACTCAGAACCTTTATAAGCACTAATAGTCATACTTCTCAAATCTCCAGCAAACGCATAAGCATCTGAAGAAATAGACTCATCTCTATCACCGAATAAGGTCGTGAAGCTATCAACAAGATTTGCTTCACTAACCGCTGTCAGAGAACTAGCCCCTGTCGATTCAGTTACAAAGCTGGCAAAAGCGGTCAATTGACTCTTAACTCGTTCCTGAGCCTCAGCGTCGTAACATTCAGCGATCAACTTATCGATGAATACATGAACATTCACTTCAGAAGCTGAAGGAGTATCTGTAGCCGGCAAAATCACATCAATTGCTTTTACCAAAAATGAACCTTCTTCGCTTGAGAAGAATTGTGGTGCCCATGCTAATCCGTCTGAAGAGCTACAACTCTGCAGAATGGATAATACCGTAGGAGTGGCAACGGCAAAACCGAAGGCCTTTCCTAAATTCTTAAGTGCGTCTCTTCTTTCCATTAGATATTTCCGTTTTTAAGTTCTTGAACTGCATGATTAGCTGCACGTGCCGTAAACGCCATGTAAGTAAGTGATGGGTTTACACAGTTCGCTGAAGTCATGAAAGAACCGTCAGTTACATAAACATTTTTACAAGCGTGTACTTGGTTGTACCCGTTAAGTACCGAAGTCTTAGGATCACGTCCCATTCGAGCGGTACCCATTTCGTGAATACCCAGACCGATTGCGTAGCTTCCGTTAAAAGAGTAGATATCCTTAGCTCCTGCTTTCTCCAACATTTGTTCGGCTTGATCTCGCATATCTTTACGCATTGCGATCTCATTCTCTTTAATAGTAGCGTTAAAAGTCGGTGTTGGTAATCCCCACTGATCTAGCTTATCGTAGTCTAGGGTAAAACGGTTATCCTCATAAGGTAGAATTTCACCGAATCCGTAGAAGGTTGCACTCCACTGACCAGGTCCTAGGATGTTCTCCTTAAGTTGTGGCCCGAACTTCGCTTCAGCAATTAGATCATTATAATTACTTCTGCTAGCTCCACCCTGATATCCGTAAAGACCTTTGAAGTCTTTACGATTGGTAGACCCACCAATATTTCTAAATGAAGGCACATACCAACCAGCAACCTTACGGCCTTTGTAGTATTTATCTTCTAAGCCTTCCATAATACCTACAGCACCAACATTTAAGTGGTGGTCCATAATATTACGGCCTAGTTGATCACTATCGTTTCCTAATCCATTAGGGAAACGATCCGATCGCGATTGCATTAGAATCGAAGTTGATGCAATGGCAGAAGCACATAAGAATACGACTTTAGCCTTGAATTCAAACTCTTCTTTAGTTACGCGATCGATTACTTTAACACCAGTAGCCTTTTGAGTATCTGCATCGTAAATCACCTCGGTAACGATAGAATCAGGACGAAGGGTTAGGTTTCCTGTGCGTTCGGCAACAGGAAGTGTTGACGAAAGGCTGCTAAAGTATGACCCGAAAGGACACCCTCTGATACAGCGGTTTCTATATTGACAACGAATACGTCCATCACCATCAAATTGCTTATCACTTGTGATATGCGCCACACGACCTGGTGTAAGTACACGTCCATCAAAATGCTCAGCAACTTTATCTTTGATTTTCTCTTCAGCACAGTTAAACGGCATTGGAGGCTCAAATTCACTATCAGGTAATTGAGACAATCCTAACGACTCACCAGAAACCCCAATAAACTTCTCAACATGAGAATACCAAGGGGCAATATCCTTGTATCGAACTGGCCAATCAACAGCAACTCCATTACGAGCATTTGATTCAAAACTGATATCACTCCAACGATAAGAGTGTCTTCCCCACATGATTGAACGTCCACCAACGTGGTATCCACGCATCCAGTCAAAACGCTCGGTTTCATTATAAGGATGATCAACATCATCTACAAACCAGTGTGAAGAAGATTTACGTGTGGTATAACCCGTACGTGACTGCTTTTGCTGTCTCGCAGCCTCTTCAACCGTTTGACGATCACCATTCGGCAGGTCCCATTTGTCAAGGTTAGCCGTCGGATAATCTTCGCGGTGTTTTTTCATAGGTCCTCTTTCGAGAACTAGGGTCTTCAAGCCATTTTCGCACAACTCCTTTGCCGCCCAGCCACCGCTAATACCGGTACCAACGACAATCGCGTCATACGATTCCTGCTCTTCGTTGAAATAAAATTTACTCATCGTTGTCAATAGTTTAGTTGGCACAATTTAGAGAAACCAATGATATTTTTCTACATTTAGTGGCCTTTTGAGGCAAACTTTAACAAGATAACAACTAAACAACACTAATCCTTACACAATAATCAATTATGAAAACAAGCACACGCATTCAACTCTCGTTTATGATGTTCCTAGAATTTTTTATCTGGGGTGGCTGGTTTGTAACTATGGGTATTTT
>JAYPSS010000116.1:0-1741 GCA_038133115.1 Flavobacteriaceae bacterium
ATCGAACAGCTGCATAGTTGGTTTTCTAATGAGGCCTCTCTGATTCCGTTTTTCGAAGGAGCCTCACACGACAAGAAATACTACAGTCAGGATGAGATTCGCCCTGCATTATCGATTCCGCTCAACCAATTGATGCAGTTTGGTCTACACCCTTCTGTTGAAACCCTATATTTTAAGGCGAAGGTTCAAGAAATTTTAGCGCTCTATTTTAATCGTACTGAAGAGGCCGACCTTGAGCGTTGCCCGTACTTAGCTGATGATGAAAATATTAGAAAGATTAGAAAGGCTAAGGATTTACTGATTGCTCAAATGAACGAGCCTCCGACCTTAGAGGGGCTTGCCGAGGAGATTGATTTGCCGGTGGGCCGCTTAAAAGAAGGCTTTAAGCAGTTATATGGAGATTCAGTTTTTGGATTTCTACTTGACTACAAACTCGACTTTGCTCGAAAATTATTACTCAGCAAATCTTACTCAGTTGGTGAGGTAGCGGCTAAGGTTGGGTATAGTACTTCGAGTCATTTCATCGCGGCATTTAAGAAGAAATTTGGGGTAACTCCCAAGAAGTACCTCGGCGATTCTAGCCGATAGGTTGTATTTTTGACCCGCTAAACACCATTGTCTGTGAAAAAAGGAATTTTACTCGTGAACCTCGGTTCGCCAGACGCGCCTACTCGTAAGGCGGTACGTCCGTATCTCGATGAGTTTTTAATGGATAAAAGAGTCATCGACCTTCCAGGATTATTCAGAAACCTCCTCGTTCGAGGGATTATTTTAAATACTAGACCGGGTAGATCAGCCAAGGCCTACAAGAAGATTTGGTGGGATGAAGGCTCTCCGCTCATTATCATCTCTGAGCGTTTTCAAGAGAAACTTCAGAAGTTGACAGAAATACCCGTAGCGCTAGGTATGAGGTATGGGTCGATGAGTATAAAAAAGGCTTTTGATGAGCTTGCCGAGAAAGAGGTAACAGAGGTGTTATTGGTGCCATTGTATCCGCACTACGCGATGAGTAGTTACGAAACGGTTGTGGTAAAGGCTTTAGAAGATCGGCGAAAGCATCATCCGAGCATGAAGCTAACCACAATGCCAGCGTTCTACGCTAACGAGGATTACATCAAAGTTCTTGGAGATAGCATTGCCGAACAACTCAAAGATTTCGAATACGACCATATGCTGTTCTCGTATCACGGCATTCCGGAGCGACACATTCGAAAATCAGACCCTACAAAATTCCATTGTAAAATTGACGGTAGCTGTTGTAATACCAACTCGGTAGCACATCACACTTGTTATCGTCATCAGTGTTTTGCTACTACAGAGGCAGTTAGAAAATATTTAGGTCTTTCTGAAGAAAAGGTGAGCAGTTCATTTCAGTCGAGAATCGCAGGGGACACTTGGTTAAAGCCCTACACCGATTACGAATTCGAGCGATTCGCTAAAGAAGGTAAAAAAAGGCTGGCAGTGATTACTCCAGCTTTTGTTGCTGACTGTTTAGAAACCCTTGAGGAAATTGCAATGGAAGGAGAAGAAGAATTTATCGAAGCAGGGGGGTCAGCCTTCAAACACGTGGCTTGCCTCAATGACAGTGATCCTTGGGTTTCGCTCATGGCACACTGGGTAAATGACTGGGCTGAAACTGCCAAACTACCCGTTTAATGGCCAAACTGAGCCCTGAGGTTTTAGGCACCGAGTCAATCGGTAAACTGCTTGTCAAACAAGCCATTCCTGCATCGATTGGGAT
>JAYPSS010000116.1:1841-4685 GCA_038133115.1 Flavobacteriaceae bacterium
GTGACGAATCTTTTAAGCGATTATCTTTTCATTTATGTTTTTGATTGGGGAATGCATGGAGCAGCCTGGGCAACCACCCTGGGGTACCTACTCTGTTTTCTATACATTCTATATCACTTTCTAACGGGGTCGAGCCTCAAGCCTACGTTAAAACACTTTCGCTTTAAGAGCCATTTGCTTAAAGAAATGGGTTCTCTGGGTTTTGTAACCCTCTCTCGACAAGCGACTACGAGCATCAATTATTTAATTTTAAATACGCTGCTTTTTACCCTAGGTGGCGAAGCACTTGTTGCCGTTTATGCTATTATTGGGCGCACACTGATGTTCGCATTGTTTCCTGTCTTTGGGGTAACTCAAGGGTTTCTTCCCATTGCGGGATACAATTACGGAGCTCAGCTCTTTGATCGAGTGAAAGAATCGATCGTTAAGGCCATTGGCTTTGCAGCTGTACTCGCCACTTTGGTTTTTGTGCTGCTGTTTTTGTTTCCGACTCAAATTGCAGAACTATTTTTAAGCAATCGGCCTGATTTAAGTGCAGAGGAACTTGCCATCAATACTGCTGTGCTCGAAAAGGTGGGTACTGCCATGCGATGGGTTTTTGGCGCTACTCCCATTATTGCATTACAACTTATCGGCGCTGCTTATTTTCAAGCCATCGGAAAGGTGAGGCCCGCTTTATGGCTTACTTTACTTCGTCAAGGCATCCTTTTTATTCCTACGCTATACCTTATGGCCGCACTCTATGGAGAACAAGGAGTCTGGCAGTCCTTCTTTATTGCCGATGTATTAGCTACGATTATCACGGCGTATTTTCTGGTCAAAGAAGTACGCAAAACCTTGATACACTCGTAAGGTTTTCTCCCTAGAATTGAGAATCTTTTTCTAATTTGGGTGAACTAACGTAAAATTTCACCTCAAATGAAGTTCTTCAAATTTCTTTCGGCATTTGTTTTAGCCAGTACTGCGCTGTTTGCTCAGGCTCCTGATGAGTCGATGCATAGCAGTATTGAATACCGACTTATCGGCCCTTTTCGCGGTGGCCGATCAGCTGCAGTAACAGGAATCCCTGGTCAGCCAAATACATTCTTCTTCGGAGCAACTGGCGGAGGTGTGTGGAAAACCACTGATGGGGGAACCACTTATGAAAACATTTCTGACGGATATTTCGGCGGAAGTATCGGTTCAGTAAGCGTTGCCGAGAGTGACCCTAATGTGATGTATGTAGGAGGAGGTGAAAAAACAGTTAGAGGAAACGTTTCTTCGGGTTACGGAATCTACAAATCAGTAGATGGCGGTAAATCATGGGAGTTTAAAGGCCTGCCAAATAGTCGTCACATCCCAAGAATACGTATTCACCCCAAAGACGAGAATGTGGTTTATGCCGCTGTGCTCGGAAATATTTACAAGCCCACTTCAGAACGAGGAATCTACAAGTCAACCGATGGAGGTGACACTTGGAGAAAAGTGCTTTTTGTAAACGATATGGCAGGGGCTGTTGATTTGATTATGGACCCTAACAATTCAAGAGTTTTATATGCTTCTACCTGGCGCGTTCAGCGTACTCCTTACAGTCTAAGTAGTGGGGGTGAAGGCTCATTACTTTGGAAGAGTATTGACGGGGGTGAAACCTGGAGTCAAATTTCAGATAACTCAGGATTCCCTAAAGGCACTTTAGGCATCATGGGAGTTACCGTATCACCGGTTCAAAAAGATCGAGTTTGGGCAATTGTAGAACATAAAGACAAGGGAGGTCTATACCGTTCTGATGACGGAGGCGAAAATTGGTCTTATGTGAATTCTGAACGCAAGCTTCGCCAGCGTGCTTGGTATTACACCAGAGTATATGCAGATACCCAAAATGCAGACCGAGTTTATGTTTTAAACGTTCGTTACCACCGCTCTGACGATGGAGGTAAGACCTTTGAAACCTTTAATGCACCACATGGTGACCACCACGATCTTTGGATCGCTCCAGAAGATAACAACCGAATGATTATCGGTGATGATGGAGGAGCTCAAGTGTCTTACAGTGCCGGCGAAAACTGGAGTACCTATCACAATCAACCAACCGCTCAGTTTTACCGAGTGACTACAGATAATGCGTTCCCGTATCGTATTTATGTTGCACAGCAAGACAATTCTACCCTTCGAATTCGTCATCGCTCTGATTCTTACAGTATTGGTGAAGACGATTGGGAGGAGACCGCAGGTGGAGAGTCTGCACATATTGCTGTTGATCCGACCAATGATGATATTATCTACGGGGGTAGCTATGGAGGATTCTTAACTCGAGTAAATCACGCGAACAACACTACTAGAGCCATTAATGTTTGGCCAGACAACCCAATGGGTTACGGTGCTGAAGGGATGAAGTATCGTTTTCAGTGGAATTTTCCGATCATCTTTTCAAAGCATGATCCTAAAAAGCTTTACACCTTCTCTAACCACGTACACCTATCGACTAACGAGGGTCAGAGTTGGGAGTTGTTGAGTGATGATTTAACCAGAAATGACCCTACTAAACTCGTATCGAGCGGAGGGCCTATCACTCAAGACAACACAGGGGTTGAATACTATGCCACGATCTTTGCAGCCAATGAAAGCCCATTAAAAGAAGGCCTTCTGTGGGTGGGAAGCGATGACGGATTGATTCACCTCACCAGAGACGGTGGTAAAACCTGGGAGAATGTGACTCCTAAGAATATGCCAGAGTGGAGCATGGTCAATTCTATTGAACCATCAGCTTTTGACGAAGGAACCGCTTATGTTGCCGCAACACGATATAAGTTAGGCGACTTCACTCCATATTTATATAAGACTACCGATTATGGTAAAAGCTGGAAG
>JAYPSS010000117.1:0-4681 GCA_038133115.1 Flavobacteriaceae bacterium
TAGCAGCAGGATCGATCGCCTCAGGACTACTTCTTTCAGGCTGTGATTGGTCTAATCCAGAAGAAGTTGAGAAAAGCCTCTGGAAATACAAATACGGAAGAACTGCCGATGAAACCGCTCACGACAACAGTATTCTGGCTCAGCAGTTCTTTACATCAGCAGAGCTTGCCCTCATTACAAGGTTAGCTCACCTTATACTGCCTGCCAACGAAATCGGAGATATTGAAAAAGCTGAAGTCCCAGAGCTTATTGAGTTTATGGCCAAAGACTATCCTCCCTTTCAAGAACCGTTGAGAAACGGCCTATCAGCTCTAAATCAGCGTGCCACTGAAGCTTTTGGTAGTGACTTTTTAAGTCTTGAAGAGCCCAATCAGCATGCTCTTCTAGAGCCCATTGCATACCCGAACGAGGTGTCTGAAGAATTAAAAGAGCAAGCCTCCTTCTTCAATTTGATGCGCAATCTCACACTTACTGGCTACTACACCTCAGAAGTGGGGATTAAAGACTTAGGTTACCAAGGAAACCAACCCAATGTTTGGAATGGAGTGCCTGATCATGTGCTTCAAAAACACGGCATGTCCTATGACGAAAGTTGGATGCCGAAATTCCTCGATGTCAGTCGACGAAATGACAAGGCTGAATGGGACGAGAATGGAAATCTATTGACTTAAGGTATCTTATTTAACCATTTTGAAACCTTAGCTCTGTCTTTTGTGGTTAGGTTTGTCGATATTTGCTGCCACTTATGGAGAACTTTTTCTTGTATGTGCTGATTGCACTAGCTTTTTTAGCTATCGCCGACCTTGTAGTTGGGGTAAGTAATGACGCGGTAAACTTTTTAAACTCTGCCATCGGATCGAAAGTCATCTCATTTCGATCAATCATGATCGTAGCCTCTGTAGGGGTCGCTTTTGGAGCAATATTCTCTAGTGGAATGATGGAAGTAGCCAGAAAAGGGATTTTCAACCCAGAGCTCTTCTACTTCGACGAAATTATGTTCGTATTTCTAGCAGTAATGATCACCGATATCTTACTGCTTGATTTTTTTAACACCATAGGGCTTCCGACCTCAACCACCGTTTCAATCGTATTTGAATTACTAGGGGCAGCTCTGGCTATGTCTTACATCAAAATTGTAAAAAGCGGAGCAGAACTATCGACGATTCTTCAGTATATCAACGACGAAAAGGCGCTTCAAATCATTTCAGGAATCCTTTTATCTGTATTTATTGCATTCAACATAGGAGCGTTTGTTCAATGGGTAACTCGTCTATGGCTAACCTTTAATTTTCGCAATCAATCAGTATTCGCAAACGCCTCATTTGGCGGAATTTCACTAGCCTCTATTAGCTACTTTATTCTCATTAAGGGGATCAAAGGAACTGCTTTCGCTGAACGAACTTACAGCTTTACTGGCGAACTTTCTCTCATCGGGTTTATTGAAACTAACACCGTTTTAGTGGCTGTTATTGCCTTCATCTTTTTCTTCTTGGTTTCTCTCGCTTTAATTGTTGCTAAGCTCAGTATGTACAAGTTTATCATCGGAGCAGGAACCTTTTCACTTGCCCTAGCTTTTGCGGGTAATGACCTTGTCAATTTTGTAGGTGTTCCTCTTGCCGCTTATCAATCGTTTGAGGCGTGGAAGATGTCTGGAATGCTCCCAAGTGAATTCAGCATGGAGGTGCTAAGCGCCAAAGTACAAGCACCAACCTCTTTTCTCCTAGCCTCTGGGATGATTATGATTCTAACCCTTTGGTTTTCTAAGAAAGCTCGTTATGTAGCAGACACACAGATTAACCTTTCTCGAGAAGGTGAAGCCCGTGAGCGATTCAAACCTAATTATCTCTCAAGATCGGTGGTGCGAATTACAATTCAATTTGGTCAGTATGTAACTCGAGCCGTACCACAACCCTTATTAAATCGCATCAACAAGCAATTTGAGCGGCCAGCAACTAAGAATGTTGTTTATAAAAATAACGAACAACCTCCTGCCTTCGATGTTGTTCGAGCCTCTGTAAATATGGCAGTCGCAGGGATCCTAATATCCATAGCAACCTCATTAAAATTACCGCTTTCAACCACCTATGTTACTTTTATGGTAGCTATGGGAACCTCTCTAGCCGACCGTGCTTGGGGTGCAGAAAGTGCTGTTTACCGTGTAGCTGGAGTTTTAAATGTAATCGGCGGATGGTTCGGTACCGCTATTATTGCTCTTACAAGTTCTGCTGTAATTCTAACTCTAGTTTACTTTGGTAGAGGAACTGCAATTATTGTTCTTCTAGTAGCTGCTGCTGCAATTATTCTCAGAAATTATCTTGCCTACAACAAGAAAATGAAAGAAGAAGCTGAAAGCTACGACATCAAACGTGCTGAAAGTATTACCTTAAAAGGAGTGATCAATGAAAGTGCAAAAAACGTAGAAAACGTAATTCTTCGCTCAAAGAGTATTATCAATCTCAATATAGAAGGATTGAGTAAGCATGATTTTGAGGCCCTGAAACAAGGTCGTAAAGAAGTAAACTCCTTGTCTGAGGAGGTAGAAGATGTTCGAGCGAGTGTTTTTCATTTCATTCAAAACCTAGAAGATTCTAGTGTCAAAGCCAGTGCTTTCTATATTCAGTTAGTGAATCAGCTGAATAATATTAGCCAATCTCTAGAGTACATTTCAAAGATGTGTTATGATCACGTCGCTAACAATCACAACAAGCTTAGATACACCCAACTTCGTGACCTTAGAGAAATTAAGGAGCAATTTGAACGTGACTTTTTCATTCACACCGAAGACTCGATCAAAAACTTCAGCGCAGAGGATATCACTGAAATTCTTGATAAAAAAGATCAATTAGAAAACAACATTACGGCAAAAATCAATGCTCACGTTACCGATATTCGTAATGAGGATTCAAGCCCAAAGAATACGACCCTATATTTTAGTCTATTACTCGAGTCAAAAGATTTCTTAAATGCGGTGACTCTTCTGATCACTGAATACTACAAGTCTTACGAAGAGAGCGTAGATTCACCATTAAAACTATAAGCGTTAGAAATAATACTTAAAAAAAGGCTCCCATGAGGAGCCTTTTTTTATGATACCCTTTTTCTAATTTGTACAGCCACTGTAATCGACCGGCCCTGAAGCATGTGACCTAAAAAACTCAATTAGATAATCGGCTGTAGTTAGTTCGTATATAAAGCTAGGCTCATCGAAAAGCGAAGAAAATACGTTAGTAAGATAATCGTTGATGCTCAAGGTAACGGCCGTATTGTCGTCAAGTAAATTCCCATTAGCATCTGCAATTTCGATTTGATCCCCTTGAAAAATCAAATTGTAGTGGGTTGAATAGCTATAACTAGTGGGGATCGACTCAAGTACATTCTCCATTTCACCAACCGTGAAGTTGTAGGTTTCAAACCCATTTCCAAAGGGGTCAATGGTATAAATGTCAAAAGGTGTTACCTCCCCTTGATCTAGGTTAGCTCTTACCCCACCTCTGTTTTGAATGATAAAGTCTGAGCCTGATACCTGTCTAAGGGCGTCGGTGTAGAAACAAGCAGTCTCATCTCTCGAGTGATCTATTGCAGAGCTACCGATCACTTCGTAGAACTCAGGTTTGTTATTATATGCCTCAACCAAATCTGCGATTTCTGCGTTCTCAGCAATGTTTAAGTTGTCTAGGTTGATGAGTTGCCATGCAAAATCAGTGGTTCCATCCTCATAAAGTTTAATAGTAGTCTTACCTACGGTTTCTAAATGGGCGCCAGACATTACCATGAAGTCATCTCCGATAGCGATGCCGTATTCTTTATTGGTGTGACCGCCAATAACAAGATCAATGAAAGGATTGGCTCGAAGTAGTGCTTCATCACTTTCCTCTCCCTGATGCGTTAGTGCCACTAATAAATCGGCTCCGGTTTCATTCTTGAGATTAGCAAATTTGCCGAATCCCGCATTTCCATCTACAAAGGTGAGACCTTCTATTTTTCTCGGATGCGTCAGCGGATAACCCCCCGGGCTACTCGTTTCAACAACCCCTACGAAAGCGATTTTTACACCTCCCTTTTCAATAAGGGTATATTCGGGTACTTGCGCTAAGGCTCCTGAACCTCCGTCTACATTGTAGCACACAAAATCAAAGCTCGCTTGATTCATTCTTGCTGTCAATGCCTCTTGTCCGTAATCAAACTCATGATTTCCAATGACATTTACATCCAAGCCTATTTTAGATAACAGATCTATTAGAGGGAACCCTTTATCGGGGTGAAAGTCAACAATCGGGTTGCCTGAAAATAAGTCTCCGGCACTCACGAAGAATACTTGATTATTTTTTTCTCGCTCCTGATCAAGCAGTGTTTTGAGCTTAGGAAAATTATATATCCGCCCATGAACATCGTTCACTGAAAAAACAACAATCTCTGTAAATGATTTAGGATTTGAGGGCTCAGGTGCGGTAATCGGGTCGGTACCTGAAGAGCAGGCGCCAATTATCGATACAATCAACGAAAAGAAAACAGTAGTCATAAATACTTGATGTGATTTCATTCTAATGATGATTCATTAAATTTACTACTTGATTAAAAGCTATGAAAAACAAATGGTTGCTTATTGTTCTTGGTGTCTTTCTACAAAGTTGTAGTTCTGCAAAGATAGTTCCGTTTAGCTCGGTAGACACCCCTAAAAATC
>JAYPSS010000118.1:0-4656 GCA_038133115.1 Flavobacteriaceae bacterium
GTGTAAATTGCGGTAAATCAAAGACCTATGTTTCGTTCGATACTTAACACGCTAGTTATATTTTTCTCTTTTTCAGTTGTTTTTGCACAAAATGACCCGCAGGCAACTTATTTGAAACAGGCAGAAACCTTTGCTGAAGAAGTTGCAGCAATCACTGAGGGGCCGGTGCCCACTTGGGATACAGGAATTATCGTTTTTACAGGTAGTTCGAGTGTTCGATTGTGGCGTGATGCGGGGCTTTTGTCTAAAGGCTCTCCGATTATCAATACAGGGTTTGGAGGTTCGACAGCCTTTGGTTTGAATCACTATTTAGAAGATTTGGTACTGCGGTATGACCCGAAGCAGGTGTTTATCTACGAGGGAGACAATGATATTGCGGCGGGGCGTGATACTCGAACTATCTTAGAGCATTTAGATACCGTTTTTACTCGTATCTGGGAGCATAACCCTGAGATCGAGATTGTTTACATAGCTGCCAAGCCTAGCCCGCTTCGTTGGGAACTTCGAAAAGAATATGAAGCCTTAAACAAAGCGATTGAGCGTCGAGCCAAAAAGGAGGATCGACTGGTTTTTGCAGACGTTTATTCCTCGATGCTCGAAAAGGGTCAGGTGAGAGCAGATCTGTTTGTTGAAGATCGACTTCACATGAATCGCAAGGGTTATGCGATATGGGCGGAGATTATTCGTCCGTTGGTGATGGAGTAGTTTCGCCTTCGGCAATTTCTTCGGTAAAAAAGGCTCTGAGCGCATCCAGTGAGATTTCTCCGCGGTTGGCGTCTTTTACTAATTCTCCTTTGTTTAGAATAAGTATGCGCTGGCATAGTTCACTCACATGAAGAAGATCGTGCGATGATACGAAAATACTACACCCTAAATCTTGATTGATTTCACGAAGTAGTTTCTGAAGCTGCATTTGCGCTCGAGGATCTAGATTGGCGAAGGGTTCGTCGAGAATGACTAGCTCTGGGGCGCCGATGAAGGCGGCGGCGATGCCGACCTTTTTTTGGTTTCCTTTAGAGAGGTCTCTGATGTATTTATTTCTTCCGAGAATTTCTTCATTGAAGAAGGTGCTGAAGCGGTTTAAGAAGGTGTCGAGATCGGCCTTGTTGATATTTCGAAGCCCGGCGATGAAACTGAAGTATTCTTCGGGGGTGAGGTATCCGATCAGAAAGCTTTCGTCGATGAAGGCGGCGGTAGTTGACTTCCAGGCCTCTGACTGGTCTACTCTGATTTTGTTGTTTTCGATGTGCCCGGTCGAGGGTTTGATAAGGTCGAGCAGTAGGCTGAAGAAGGTGGTTTTACCGGCGCCGTTGTTTCCGACCAATCCGATGATTTCTCCTTTAGATAATTCAAGAGATTCTATAGAGAGAACGGTAGTGTCCTTGTACGTTTTGCTAAGGTTGGATACGGTGATCATGAGCGGTAAGCTTTAAGGGTTTCGTATTTTTCTTTTTGGTAGATCGAGATGATGGTTTTGAATAGGTAGGGCTTTAAGAAGTATCCGGCAATGGACACAACGACGATGCTAATTTTTGCAGCGATAGGCCCGAGGGTGTAATTGAATCCGCCATAAATAGCTAACGGAAGCGCAATTTTCGGAAGCGTCAACAACAGTGTTTTGTAGTTAAAAGCATTCTTGTCACCGAAAGCCTTCTTGTTAGAAGTGAGATCAATTTTGGTGCGAACGTAGGCTCCGCCCCACAATACAATAACTGAATTAATGGTCAGGTTGTAGATCGCGCCTAAAAGTACGTAGCTGAAGATCTCTACCCCGAAGATTAAATACCAACTCGATAAGATGGTTGTCGCAACGGTGAAGACCTGAATCAGGGTATACTTCGATTTGAGATAATCTAGATAGGTGATGTTTTGGGTCATTAGTAACGGATAGTACTGGCTGTCCCAACTAGGTACATACTGTCCGAAACTAAAGAGAAATCCACCCGTGACGAAGATTCCTGCGAAAAGTTTCCAAGTGTCACTTTCGTACGCTTCGACGGCCCCTGTGAAGAATAGTAGTCCATAGAAAATAAAGAAGAAACCGGCGAAAACAGCCTGTCTCGCGCGCTTATTTCTGAGAATCAAAGCAACATCGTTTCTTAAGATCAAACCTAGTTTTCCGAAGCGGCTAAAGTAATTTTCACTGATCGAAATGGTTTTCTCACTTTTCTTCGCCAGACCTGCATCGAGATACATTCGAGTTCTAAAATGTCTGAAGGCCGAAAAATACATCAGAAGCAATAGGGCTAGGGCGGCAACCACTAACCAAGACTGATTGAATAGTGCAGTAAAGAAGACCTGGGTGTATGGAGTGATATCGAAAATTCCGAAATACTGAAGCGTTGCGCTACCCAACACCAGAGAGGCTACTATGGCAAAAACTACGTTCTTTTGATTGACTAAGACGTTGAGGTAGTTGTTTACCAGTAATAAGAAATAGATGGAGAGGCTCCACGCCCATACTTGACCTGCCGCCTGACCTTCTACCGTTAAAATGATGCTTAGTGGAATTAAAAAGAAAAGATGACTCCAATTAAAAAACGAGTAAAGCATTTTTAGCATCGAAAAGTGTACAACCGTCGATTTTTTGATGTTCTGATACAACAGGGGTTGCACGTTGGTGACGGGCATGGGTTGCATCATATACCTGAAGACAATATCGAATCCGATGTAGTAGATGAGGTATCGGTTGATGACTTCAAAAGGTTCTCCGATCTGCGCTTTTTCGATAATATAATACGCGCCCACACCTAGTGATAAGAAGATCAATACAAAATATAGGATGGCAAAGACGATGAGTATGCGCATCCAGAGGTTTTGTTTCCAGGTTGGAGATCGAAAAAGACTTTTTAATTCGAGCGAAAAAAGGGTCTTCAGCATGGAAATTAGAATTTAAACAAAGATAAGTGCTGTAACTTTAGCTGTATGAAAGACGATTCAAAAGCTGATTTATTACAGGTAGCCCTAGTGCAATTTGATATTTCTTGGAAAGATCCTCAGAGCAACCTCAATCGAATCGATCAATTGATCGAAGGGATTGCCGCAGATCTAATCGTGCTGCCAGAGATGTTTGCTACGGGTTTCATCGATGATCCCGACCAAACGGACCTTGGAGACACCATCAGTTTAGAATGGATGAAAGAAACTGCTCAGAGAAAAAGTGCAGCCGTAACGGGGAGCTTAGCGGTCGAGGAAAACGGTGTCTTTTATAATCGGATGTATTTTGTTACGCCCGACCAAAAGGCCATTCAGTATGATAAAAAACACTTGTTTGCTTTAGGTGATGAGGCAAAGGTTTTTAAACCCGGACAACAACCGGTGCTTGCAAATTACAGGGGTTGGACCTTTTCGCTTTCGATCTGCTACGATCTGCGTTTTCCCGCTTGGGCTCGATATCATGCCCCTTATGATGTATTTCTCTGTGTAGCGAATTGGCCCGCTCCAAGAGTAAATGCCTGGGATAGTTTATTATGTGCCAGAGCCATAGAGAATCAATGTTATGCCATTGGAGTAAATCGGATCGGAGACGACGAGAAAGTAAAAGGATATCCCGGTCATAGTAGCACATTCAACCCAATGGGAGACTCTTTAGGAGTCAAGTCGGGTGAGTGCGTCTTACAACATACCTTATCAAAAAATGAACTTGAAGCGGTTCGAAAAAAACTTCCGTATTTGAAGGATAGAGATATCTTTGACTTCAAAATGTAGTCTATGTTAAGTCTCGGGATTATCTACTTTATGCTTTTCGCGATTATCGCGGCTTTCGGATTCTTAGGAAAGTATATCGCTGAGCTTAAAGGTCGTAACCCAATGGAAGGGTTTCTCTTAGGAATTTTTTTAGGTCTTCTTGGAGTTTTAATCGAGGCTCTTTTACCTCGGAAATAATTTTCTGCAATGTAAATTTATTATTAATTTTGTTTCGCAATAAATGTATTTTGTTTAATTTTGAATTATAATAATTAAACATTTTATTAAAAAGGGCTAAACAAAAACAAAATTCGAAGTGAAAGAAAAAATTAAATATTATAGTACACAGCCTAAGTGTGCGTGCGTAGTAGGGCTTGATTTGTTAGGTGATCGTTGGTCGCTGATTATTGTGAGAGATCTATTCAAAGGATACAGTACCTATTCTGATTTCTTGCGTAAAGCTTCTGAAGGTATTGCTTCTAATATTTTGAATGACAGACTTAAGAAATTAGTTTCTCTGGGAATTATCAATTTCAGAAAGAAAGAATCAGATCGAAAAGTCAAAGAGTATTATTTAACGGATGCGGGTATCGATTTATATCCTGTGATCTATTCTCTTCAAAATTGGGCTACCAAACATGTCGATTTTCAGTATACTGAAAGAACAATGAATTGGAAGGCATTTAATGATAAGGTTACTCAGGAAGAGGTAATAGACCATTACATTGAGAACTATAAAAAAATTCGAGCCGAAAATTTCGGTTTCTAAATAAAAAGGGAGTCAAAATAGACTCCCTTTTTTTTGCACTCAAAGTTTGGGTTGGGTTTATCTGAGTACCATAACTTTTTTTAAGATATGTGAGTTCTTGATCGATCGAATTTTTTCGAAATTTCTCCAGAATTCCTCGGCCTCATCATCTAGTTCTCCTGTTGCATTTCTTACTTCATACAAGTCGTTAAGACTGTTGT
>JAYPSS010000119.1:0-4623 GCA_038133115.1 Flavobacteriaceae bacterium
TGTGCCCATAAGATGCTGTTTCACTGTAAATTGGGTTACGAAGCTTTAATCGTGTCTCGATTCCATAAGGGGTAAGATCAAAGAGTTCGGCAACTTTCTGAGCGATTTCTGCATCAGGAAATGATGTAGCGTTCGTTCCATAAGTATCAATAAAAACAGAGGTAGGCTCTGCTACACCGATTGCATAGCTAAGCTGAACAAGTACTTCAGAAGCTATACCTGCAGCTACAAGATTCTTCGCAATATGTCGTGCTGCATAGGCAGCAGATCGATCTACTTTTGAGGGGTCTTTTCCTGAGAAAGCTCCTCCTCCATGAGCACCTTTTCCACCGTAGGTGTCTACAATAATCTTACGGCCCGTTAATCCCGTGTCACCGTGGGGACCTCCAATCACAAATTTACCGGTTGGATTTACGTGATAGTTGATTTCATCGGTAAACAAGGATTGAACCGAATCATTCATTCGCTTTTTAACCTCAGGTATTACGTATTTGATAATATCTCTACGTATCTGATCAAGCATGTTTTGTTCGTTATCAAACGGATCGTGCTGGGTAGACACAACAATAGTATCAATTCGCTCCGGCTGATTATCGTCGTCATACTGCAAGGTAACTTGAGCTTTTGCATCGGGACGTAAATAGTTCATCGGGTTCGAAGAGTCATCATTGGCAGCTCGGCGATACTCTGCCAAAACTTTTAAGATCTCGTGAGAAATAACCAAGGCAAGGGGCATGTACTCTTCGGTTTCTGAAGTTGCATATCCGAACATCATTCCCTGATCTCCAGCACCTTGAGATTCTGGAGCACTACGATCAACACCTCGATTGATATCTTGACTCTGTTCATGGATTAAGGAGATTACCCCGCAAGAATCACCGCTGAACATGTATTCTCCTTTGGTATATCCGATAGAATTAACTACTCCGCGAGCTATTGATTGCACGTCTAGGTAGGTTGAGCTTTTAACCTCTCCTGCCAAGACTACCTGACCCGTAGTTACCAGTGTTTCACACGCCACTTTACTTTGTGGATCAAATGCTAAAAAATGATCTAGTAGCGCATCACTAATTTGATCGGCAATCTTATCAGGATGCCCTTCACTAACCGACTCTGATGTAAATAAATATGACATAATTCTTGTCTCTTTAATTCAGGAGATTACAACACTCTAAAAGAGACTAAAGCACTACGGGCTATTAAGACGCGAATACTGCTTTAGCATTTTTTACGAGGTTGCAATCAGTTCAAATCTTTCCTCAAACAGACTACAAAAGTACGCTTATTTTATAACACGAAACAGGAAAGATATTCTTATCTTGAGGCTCATTTTCAAAAACCAAGAAAACAGGATGCACATTGCTATCGCCGGCAATATTGGAGCCGGAAAAACCACACTTACGAATCTACTCGCTAAGCATTTTAAATGGGAACCGCAGTTTGAGGAGGTAATCACCAACCCTTATCTAGACGACTTTTACACCCAAATGGAGCGCTGGAGTTTTAATCTACAGATTTACTTTTTAAACACTCGATTTAGACAAATTCTGTCGATTCGAGAAAGCGGAAAAAGTGTCATTCAAGATCGTACCATTTATGAAGATGCTTTCATATTTGCTCCGAACTTACACGATATGGGTCTTATGACTGGGCGTGACTTTGAGAATTACAAGAGTCTATTTGAACTTATGGAATCTCTAGTGGCTCCTCCTGATTTAATGATTTACCTAAGAAGTTCTATTCCAAATCTAGTGAAGCAGATTCACAAGCGTGGTCGTTCGTATGAAAACGGAATTTCAATTGATTATCTGAATCGTCTTAACGAGAGATACGAAGATTGGATCAAGGGATACGACAAGGGTAAACTCCTCATTTTCGATGTAGACAATCTAGATTTTGTAGACAATCCCGAGGATCTTGGAAGTATTGTAAATAGAATCGACGCTGAATTAAACGGACTGTTTTAAGACAGGATTGGCCTCAGCAAAACAACAAATAAAAAAGCCTGCTATTTCTAGCAGGCTTTTTTTGTAAGCTATATTGAAACCCTTATTCTTGGGTCTCCTTTTTAATAGTAACCTCTGGATGGTTAGCTCTTACTTCTTCCATTACCTCATCCAGGTCAGCACCTGCATAAGCTACTTCAGTAGTGGTAGTTTCTCCATTAGTTGTTTCAGTGGTAACCACCGAAACCTCGACGCCGCCTTCTTCAGAAGTAGCCTGAACATTCACAGAAATCTCTTTGCGAACTTCTTGTGTAGTTGCAGCTTCAGCATAAGCAGCCTCTGATGGGCTAACTAAACTAGGTGCAATAACAAGTGCTACAACAGACATTAATTTTAAAAGGATGTTTAGTGAGGGTCCTGAAGTATCCTTGAACGGATCTCCAACGGTATCACCAACTACTGCAGCTTTGTGAGCATCGCTACCTTTACGACCTTCACTTTCGATCGTTTTCTTAGCGTTATCCCATGCACCACCAGCATTTGACTGGAAGATGGCCATAAGTACACCAGAAGCAGTAACTCCAGCAAGAAGACCTCCAAGCATTTCAGCACCACCTAAGAATCCAACAAGAACTGGAACAATGATCGCTAAAAGACCTGGCATTACCATTTCTTTAATAGACGCCTGTGTTGAAATCGCTACACACTTATCGTATTCAGCAACACCATCAGCAGCATCAAAAATTGCGCGATCTTCAGCAGAAGCCTTCGAAAGGTCTGAATCGTATTTACGCATTACCTCTAGCGCTGCCTTAAGTGCAGGAATATCTTTGAACTGACGACGAACTTCTTCGATCATCGCCATTGCCGCACGACCTACTGCGTTCATTGAAAGCGCAGAGAATACAAACGGAAGCATAGCCCCAACTAAAAGACCCGCCATAATAGTAGGCTCAGAAACGTCGATCGCTTTCACTTTAGCCGTTTTCATGAAGGCAGCAAATAATGCTAGCGCAGTAAGTGCAGCAGAAGCAATAGCAAAACCTTTACCGATTGCAGCAGTAGTGTTACCTACCGCATCAAGGGTATCTGTGCGCTCACGAACTTCAGAAGGAAGCTCAGCCATCTCTGCAATACCACCTGCGTTATCTGAAATCGGACCATAAGCATCAACCGCTAATTGGATACCTGTATTGGCAAGCATACCAACCGCCGCAATTGCGATCCCGTAAAGACCAGCAAAGTGGTGTGATACTAGAATAGCAGCTGCAATTAAAATGATTGGAATCGCTGTAGACATCATACCAACACCTAAACCAGCAATAATATTTGTCGCTGAACCTGTTTCAGATTGACGAACAATAGAGTTTACAGGTTTAGTACCTGTACCTGTATAGTATTCGGTTACCTTACCCACTAGAAGACCAGCAACAAGACCTGCGATAGTCGCCCAAAATACTCCCATTGAAGTATATGCTTTCGAACCTTCTACCCAAGACTCAGGTAACATTTCATTAATTAAGAAATAAGAAACTACTAGCATTAAACCTGCTGAACCAAATTCACCAAGGTTAAGAGCAGTTTGAGGATTCCCTCCTTCTTTCACTCTCACAAAGAAAGTACCGATGATAGACATGATAATACCTGCAGCAGCAAGAGCTAATGGAAGATACACTGCACCAAGTCCATTGAAAGAACTAGCAAATTCAGGTAAAGCAGCAAAAGCAGCACCTAGAACCATTGTACCAATGATTGAACCCACATAAGACTCAAAAAGGTCAGCTCCCATACCCGCAACATCTCCTACGTTATCACCAACGTTATCCGCAATTGTAGCAGGGTTAAGAGGGTGATCTTCAGGAATACCTGCTTCAACTTTACCTACAAGGTCAGCTCCAACATCAGCAGCTTTCGTATATATACCACCACCCACACGAGCGAATAATGCGATAGAAGAAGCTCCTAAAGAGAAGCCTGAAAGTACGTTAAGTACCTCATCGATTCCCCACCCTTGCGCACTGTATACTGTGAATAGAATTCCTAAACCAGCCACACCTAAACCAACAACACCAAGTCCCATTACAGAACCTCCGGCAAATGCAACTTCAAGCGCTTTAGGAAGTGATGTACGAGCAGCGTTAGTTGTTCTAACGTTAGCTTTAGTCGCTACACGCATACCAATGAATCCAGCAAGTGCAGAACAAATTGCACCTACAATGAATGATACTGCAACTAGGCCGTTTGAACCTGCTTCATTCTGTCCTTTGAAAAAGAGAAGAACCGCGACAGCAGCAACAAAAACAGATAAAATTTTGTACTCAGCTTTTAGGAATGACATTGCACCGTCGGCAATATTTTTGGCAATTCGTGCCATTTTCTCATCTCCTACTTCTTGTTTCGAAACCCAGGCGTTTTTAACAAACACATAGATAAGGCCCACGATTCCGAAAGCCCATAAATAAGGTATTAATGCCTCCATATTAATTATGATTAATTAAGTAGTATTGGTTAATGCGGGCAAAAGTAGTAAAAACTCACTATATGATTCGAACGAAATGTGAATGAATCGAGAATTCTAGGCATTAAAAAACCCGCTTCTTAGTCACACAAGACAAGAAGCGGGTTAATTTATTTGAAGGTTCGATTACTTTCGGTAAAGAACCTTTTTTACGGCCTT
>JAYPSS010000120.1:0-4558 GCA_038133115.1 Flavobacteriaceae bacterium
TTGAGCTTAAACAAAATCATCCCTGAACCTCAGTTGTTGATCGTCTTTTTTGCAAGTTATGTTTATTACAATTTGATCAAATTTGCTCCGGTAGGTTTTAAGGGAACGAATCAGCCAACTGTTTTCTGGAATTGGTTGAAGTTGTCTATGCTGTTATCCCTTTTGATCTTGCTGTATCTAGTGAAGGATTTATCAAAGGATTCTTGGTTTATTCTCGCTTTATCTTCGTTTTTTGGAGTGCTTTATGTTCAAAAAGAGCTACTTCCAATTTCTAGAGAAAATGGATGGATTAAGGCATTTTTGGTTAGTCTAGTTTGGGCCCTCATAACAGCGGTTTTGCCATTCACCTTTTTACACGAGGATTGGTTCAGTTTAGAGATAATTTTGTTGTTTATCTCTCATTTTTTTCTGGTACTTGCTTTACTTGTACCCTTTGAGATCCGGGATATGAGTGTCGATCAGCTTATGTTTCCCAACTTAGCTCAGCAGCTGGGAATTCAGAAAATAAAATGGGTCGGATATCTTTCATTAATTATATCGATCATCGTTTGGATGTTGGCAACAAACCTTGGGGTTTATTTTCAATCGGCCTACTTCATTTTTTATTTTATTACTGCAGTTTTAGTCGCAGGTGCTAGAATAGATCGACCACAGAGTTATACCTCACTTTGGATTGAGGCGATACCTATATTTTTATTAGTAAGTGTTTGGGTGCTAGTCTTTCTTTAGCTCTTCAGCACCTTTAATCACCTTGTCTTTTAAAGACTCTTTAAAGGCGATGATTTTTTCTAGAAGGTCGGGATTAGAGCTTGCAATGATTTGAGCAGCAAGAATTCCTGCATTCTGAGCTCCGTCCAAGGCAACTGTCGCTACAGGAACTCCACCTGGCATTTGGAGAATAGAAAGAACAGAATCCCATCCGTCAATTGAATTTCTGCTTTTTACAGGGACACCGATTACGGGTAAAGGACTCATTGAGGCGACCATTCCCGGCAAATGAGCAGCTCCACCAGCTCCAGCGATGATTACCTTAATACCTCTTAGGTGAGCATTCTTTGAAAATTCAAATAGCTTTTCAGGAGTTCTGTGAGCAGAAACGATGTCTACTTCAGTTTCTACCCCAAGTTTTTCTAAAACGGCTACCGCGTCGTTCATAACAACGAGGTCACTAGTACTTCCCATGACAATGGCTACACTCATCGAGATATGACTTTAATTAAATCTTTCACTTTTCTTGCTCTAAGATACACTTCTTCGAGTTCTTCACCTACAATGGTTACATGCCCCATCTTTCTGAAGGGTCTTGTTTCGGCTTTTCCGTAAATATGTGGAGATACACCTTCTATGGCTAAAGCTTCATTTAGGCCTTTGTAGTGTACGGGACCCGTATGCGATTCTTCGCCTACCAGATTGACCATTACTGCGGCCACCTTTGAATCGGTAGCTCCTAATGGTAGGTCTAAGATCGCTCTTATATGTTGCTCGAATTGGTCGGTATAACTACCTTCTAAACTGTAGTGCCCACTATTATGAGGTCTTGGGGCAACCTCATTGACATAGATTGACCCGTCCTTTGCTAAGAAAAGTTCTACAGCTAAAAGACCCGTAACTTCAAGGCTTTTTGCTACTGTAAGCGCAAGTTCTCTTGCTTTATTTGCGATAGCATCATCGATGTTTGCGGGGCAAACCACGAATTCAACTTGATTTGCTTCAGGATGAAAGTCCATTCCTACTACAGGATAGCTTTTCTGTTCTCCAGAGGCCGAAGAGGCCACGATCACTGCCAGTTCTTTCTCAAAATCGATTAATTCTTCGATAATACAAGGAACATTAGGCAGCTCGTTGAAGTCTTCGATTGATTTTAAAATCTTAACTCCTTTGCCGTCATATCCGCCTGTTGCAGACTTCCATACACATGGGAAGCTCCCTGTCGCCTTTTGGGCATCTGCAGTGCTCTCAAAATTCTGGAACGGAGCAGTTGCTATTTGGTGACTGGCGTAATGCGATTTTTGTAAACACTTATTACCAATAATTTCTAGTGCTTCAGGCTCTGGGTACACCTTTACGCCTTCTGATTTTAATTTTTTGAGTGCCTCTACGTTGACATGCTCGATTTCAATGGTTAGGACATCGACATTTTTTCCGAATTGATAAACGGTTTCAAAGTCTTTCAGGTCGCCTTGCACGAAATGATTACATGCGAATCTGGAAGGGGCCTCACTAGAAGGATCTAGGACGAAGGTTTGAACATCCCATCTTCTTGTGGTGTAAAGCAGCATCTTTCCGAGCTGTCCACCTCCTAAAATACCTAACTTAAAATCTGAAGAGAAATAATGCATAAAAACTGAATTCGACACAAAAATAAGGCAATTCTAAAATTGTATCTTTACCCCCTTAATAACAACCTATCATGCGAATCGCAGACCTTGAATTTGAACCCTTCTTAGATCAAAGCGAGATAGAGTCAGCTATTGAGAAAGTGGCAGGTGATGTCGCGAAGGATTATGAACATAAAACCCCACTATTTGTTGGAGTTTTGAATGGTTCGTTTCGTTTCGTTTCTGAATTTATCAAGCACTATCCTCATTCTTGTGAAGTGAGTTTCGTGAAGTTGTCGTCTTATCAAGGTCTTTCTTCAACGGGTATTGTAGAGACTTTATTGGATGTTTCAGAGTCAGTGGAGGGACGTGATATCGTAGTTTTAGAAGATATTATCGACTCGGGACGTACGCTCCAGGAATTGATTCATTTATTTTCGGCTCAGAACATCTCAAGCTTTGCGATTGCCACCCTGTTTTTTAAACCTTCTAAGTATAAAAAAGAATACCAGATTAACTACAAAGCGATCGATCTACCCGATGAATTTGTCGTAGGATATGGGCTCGATTACAAGGAAAAGGGAAGAGAACTCAACGACTTATATATTTTAAAAAATTCATGAAGAATATTGTGTTATTCGGAAAGCCGGGTGCGGGAAAAGGCACGCAGGCTTCTGTGTTAAAAGAAAAATTTGAATTAGTTCATATCTCTACAGGAGATGTGTTTAGATACAACATCTCGAATCAAACTGAATTAGGAACTCTTGCTAAGTCTTTCATGGATAAAGGAGAATTAGTGCCTGATTCAGTGACGATCAATATGCTTGCAGACGAAGTGGATCGTTCAATCGCTGAGGCCAAGGGGTATATCTTTGACGGATTTCCTAGAACTACTACTCAAGCCGAAGCGTTAGATAACCTTCTTTCTGAAAAGGGAATGCAAGTTGACGCTACGATTGCGCTAGAGGCTGATGAGGATGAGCTTACGGCTCGATTATTAGAAAGAGGAAAGACGAGCGGAAGAACCGATGATACCGATGAGACCAAGATAAGAACACGTTTTGCAGAGTATAATGCAAAGACTGCTCCGCTTATTGAGTTTTATAAAAATCAGAACAAACTTCATTCGGTAAATGGTATTGGTGAAATCGATCAAATTACCGAACGAATCGCCTCGATTATCGCTAGTTTATGACCGACGGAAATTTTGTTGATTACGTAAAGGTTCATATTGCTTCTGGAAACGGAGGAAAGGGATCTACACACTTACATCGTGAGAAATTTGTCGCTAAAGGAGGCCCTGACGGAGGCGATGGAGGTCGTGGAGGTCACGTAATTATTCGAGCTAATCCTAATCTCTGGACTCTGGTAGGGTTTAAACACAAGCAGCACTTCAAGGCGGGTCATGGTGAACACGGAAGTAAAAACCGAAGTACGGGCGCCGACGGAGAAGATGTTTATGTTGAGGTACCCCTAGGGACGGTGGTAAAAGATGCAGAGACCGATGAGGTTCTCGCTGAAATTACCGAGGAGTCACAAGAATATATGGCCGCAGAAGGAGGGATGGGAGGCCGAGGAAACTGGCATTTTAAAACTTCAACCAATCAAACTCCTCGTTATGCACAACCAGGAATTCCTGGCGTCGAGCTTAAATTAATTCTTGAATTAAAGGTTTTAGCCGATGTTGGGCTAGTAGGTTTTCCTAATGCTGGAAAATCAACCTTACTTTCTGTAGTAACCTCGGCGAAACCCAAGATCGCTGATTATGAGTTTACAACGCTTAAGCCGAATTTAGGTATCGTAGAATATCGCGATTTTAGAAGTTTTGTAATGGCCGACATCCCTGGAATCATCGAAGGAGCTGCTGAAGGTAGAGGTTTAGGTCACTACTTTCTCAGACATATTGAGCGTAATTCAACGCTCTTATTTTTGATTTCGGCAGACTCTGATAGTGTGGCAGAACAATATCAAACACTACTCTCTGAATTAGAGTGCTACAACCCTGAATTGTTAGACAAGAACAGAGTAATTGCTATTTCTAAGGCAGATTTACTCGATCAGGAACTAAAGACCGAATTGACTGAAGAGTTAAAGGAGACCCTACCTAAAGAAATTCCATTTATACTCATTTCTTCCGTGGCACAGCAAGGAATTCAGGAGCTTAAAGATTTGCTCTGGAATCAGTTACAAGATTAACGGTATTCGTCTCTTGCTGGAGTGAAAACATCCATCAATTGACA
>JAYPSS010000121.1:0-4540 GCA_038133115.1 Flavobacteriaceae bacterium
TGAAGCCTCAATTTATTGAGCAGATTCGAAGAGGTAATCAGATTGAGAAGCAGTTCAAACCTGAAGTTGTACATCCATCGATAGCGAGCAAAGCGACCTTGAGAAAAGTTCAACGTCTACTTCGGGATGTAGTTGAGAAGCCTTTTGGTACGGCTCATAAGCTTTATGATCCTTATTTCTCAATGGCGGGTAAGACCGGTACCTCTCAAGTAGGTTATCAAAAAGGAAAGGATGAAGTAGATTATGTTTCTTCCTTTGCTGGTTATTTCCCGGCGGATGATCCTCAATACTCTTGCATTGTAGTGGTGCATCGTCCTGATAAGAACGATAAGATCTATGGTGCTGATGTTGCAGGACCGGTATTTAAGTCAATTGCTCAAAAGATTTATGCAACCTCTCCGCATAAAGAAGTGATTCAATTAGACAAACAATTTGCACTACTTAACGTGCTGTCACCTTCAGTTACTTCGGCTGAATCAAAACAACTTAGAAATCGCAGGTAATGAAGGCACTTAAGGATTTACTTTATGGCCTATCTCTAGAGCGAGTTGAGGGGAGTACTTCTGCTACGATTACTTCTATAGCATTTGATTCGCGTAAGGTATCTGAAGGGTCCATGTTCATTGCTATTCGTGGGGTACAAGTAGATGGTCATGATTTCATTGATATCGCCGTAGAGAATGGGGCTTCAGTAATTGTGGTTGAAGAAATACCTACCCTTCTAAAGACGGGAATTGTTTATGTTCAGACCCACTGCACCAGAGAGGCTCTTTCGATGATAGCTGCGAATTACTATGGTAATCCAAGTAAGGATATGCGGGTTGTTGGAGTAACTGGAACCAATGGTAAGACTACAGTTGCTATGCTTCTTTATCAACTTTTTACTAAGCTAGGCTATAGTTGCGGATTACTTTCTACAGTAGAAGTTAGAGTAGCTAATACAACTTTTACAGCCACCCATACTACTCCAGATCCATTACAGATTCAGTCTTACATCGCCCAAATGAGAGATGCGGGCGTGGCTTATTGCTTTATGGAGGTTAGTTCGCACGGAATCGATCAAAAAAGAGCAAAGGGTATTCAATTTGACGGAGCATTATTTACCAATCTATCTCATGATCATCTCGACTATCACAAGGATTTTGCTAGCTACCGAGATGTAAAGAAAAGTTGGTTTGATCATTTGCCAAAATCGGCATTTGCAATCAGCAATAATGATGATAAAAACGGAGCTATTATGCTTCAAAATACGGCAGCTAAAAAACGATTTTACGGTCTTCATTCGC
This sequence comes from Flavobacteriaceae bacterium, assembly GCA_038133115.1. Classification (GTDB taxonomy): domain Bacteria; phylum Bacteroidota; class Bacteroidia; order Flavobacteriales; family Flavobacteriaceae; genus UBA3478. Next base: position 1,287 of record JAYPSS010000121.1, read on the forward strand.
TGTGTGATTACAAGGCTTCTGTGGTTGAAATGCGCTTTGATGGAATGTTGCTCCGTGTTGAAGGAAAAGAACTTTGGACTCGTTTAACGGGCCGATTCAATGCATACAACTTATTACTGGTGTATGGTGCGGCAATAGAACTAGGGGTAGCCGAGGATGAACTCCTAACCGCCATGACTAATTTACAGCCAGCTCCTGGTCGCTTAAATTGGGTGAATGGCGCTAATGGAGTCTACGGCGTTGTTGACTTTGCACATACCCCAGATGCTCTCGAAAATGTTTTGGATTCGATCAATGCGATTCGAACCCATAACGAATCGCTAATCACGGTTGTGGGTTGTGGAGGTGATAAAGACCGCGCCAAGCGTCCGAAAATGGGTGCAATTGCTGCCCGATTGAGTTCTAAGGTGATTATTACTTCTGATAATCCGAGAAGTGAAGATCCTAAATTGATTGCCGACGCCATGTTTGAGGGAGTTTCTGTAGAGCATCGTTCTAAAGTATTTATCCAGCTTGACCGAGCTGAGGCGATTCGTATGGCGGTTGCTTTAGCAAGTCCTGGTGATGTTGTTGTTGTGGCAGGTAAAGGTCATGAAACTGAACAAATCATAGGGGATAAGCGAATTCCTTTCAGTGATTACGAACAATTGTCTAATTCCTTAAACCCTAGATAGTGCTTTACACCTTATTTGACTTTTTAGATCGCATGTATGATTTGCCAGGAGCAAGTCTATTTCGATTCTTATCGTTTAGAGCGGCTTTGGCTACAGTTATAAGTTTACTTATCGGGATTGTTTTTGGTAGAAGTGTCATCGATTTTCTGAAAAGAAAACAAATCGGAGAAACTATCCGAGATCTTGGCCTTGAGGGACAAACCCAAAAAGCAGGAACTCCTACTATGGGTGGACTGATTATTATCGGATCAACACTGATCCCTGTACTACTATTTGCAGATCTTACCAATATCTACATTCAGGTTCTCATTCTATCGACATTGTGGATGGGTGTAATTGGTTTTATTGATGATTATATCAAAAAATTTAAGAATGATAAAGACGGTTTAAAAGGCAAGTTTAAAGTTCTAGGTCAGGTCATTTTAGGAGGAGTTGTTGGTGCTGTATTGTATTTCCATCCGCATGTAACCTTAAAAAAGGAGGTAGAAGGTATCCTGTTAAAAGATGCTCCTGAGATTAAGGCGGTAATGACCAATATTCCGTTTTTCAAGAACAATGAACTTGATTATACTGACCTACTCACCAGTATAGATCCTTCACTAGCTCATTTAGGCTGGCTCATATTTATTCCTGTCGTCATTTTCATTGTAACCGCTGTTTCAAATGGCGCCAACCTTACCGATGGGATTGATGGTCTTGCTGCAGGAAGTTCTGCTATTATAATGCTTGCTCTATTGGTGATGGCTTGGGTTTCTGGAAACTTTTTATTTGCTGACTATCTGAACATTTTCTATCTCCCCAAAGTAGGTGAGGTCGTTGTTTTTTCTGGAGCCTTTATCGGAGCATTAATTGGTTTTATGTGGTACAATACGTATCCGGCTCAAGTTTTTATGGGTGATACGGGAAGTTTAACCATTGGCGGTGTTATTGCTGTAATCGCAATTATTGTTCGCAAAGAATTGCTCGTTCCTGTTCTGTGTGGAATTTTCTTCGCTGAATCTTTATCTGTTATGATTCAGGTCGGATACTTCAAGTACTCACGCAAAAAATTGGGTACAGGCCGTCGCATTTTCCTTATGGCCCCTTTACATCATCACTATCAGAAGAAGGGATATCATGAAAGTAAAATTGTAATGCGATTTCTAATCGTTGGGATTCTTTTAGCAGTTCTCAGCATTGTAACACTCAAAATTAGATAATGCTTAGCCCTAGAAGTTACATAGTAGTGTTAGGAGCCGGCGAAAGCGGTGTAGGAGCGGCTATACTTGCCAAGAAAAAGGGCTTTGAGGTATTTGTTTCTGATCGTTCAAATATCGCTGCTAAGTACAAGGAGCAATTGGTCGAATGTTCAATCGCTTTTGAAGAAGGTACGCATTCAGCTGATAAAATTCTAAATGCTGATTTGGTGATCAAAAGCCCTGGGATACCCGATAAAGCTCCTCTAATTCAAGAGCTATTGAATAATGGCGCATCTATTATCTCTGAAATTGAATGGGGATACTATTTTCTAGAAGGAGGCGAGGTCATTGCAATTACCGGTACCAACGGTAAGACTACAACGGCAACGCTTACGCATCACATCCTTAAAAGTGCCAATTCAAACACCCTTTTAGCGGGTAATATTGGAGACAGCTTTGCCGCCGCTGTCGCCGAACAGCCTCAGGCTAGTTATGTACTAGAGGTAAGTAGTTTTCAATTAGACGGAATTGATCAGTTCAGGCCACATATTTCTGTGCTAACCAATATCACGCCTGATCATCTCGATCGCTATGACTATTCTTTCGAGAATTACATCGGTTCAAAGATGCGAATCGTTAAAAATCAGACGGCAGAGGATTTTTTTATTTACGATGCCGATGATGCGGTTATCGCTAAAGAAGTGGAGAGCAGATTGGGTGAAATAGCTGCACGACTTATTCCCTTCAGTTGTGAAACGAAATTAAATGAAGGAGCCTTTATAGAGGGTGACCTTTTGAAAATAATTATTGACAATCAAACATTTACTATGGAAACGTCAAAGATTCCAATTCAAGGAAAACACAATCTTAAAAATACCATGGCAGCCTCAACCGTTGCTATGATTAAGAACATTCGACGCGAGGCGATTAAGCAAAGCATTGAAGGGTTCACCGGTGTTGCTCACCGAATGGAGGTTTTTGAAGAGTTTTCTGGAGTTCGATTCATTAACGACTCAAAGGCAACCAATGTGAACGCTACCTATTTCGCTTTAGAATCGGTAAAAAGACCGGTTATTTGGATTGCTGGAGGTGTAGATAAGGGTAATGATTATTCAGCACTCATGCCACTTGTTCGTGAAAAAGTAAAGGCTATTCTTTGTATTGGTGTTGATAATCAAAAGATCATAGACACCTTTGGGAAGGTAGTTTCTGAGATTCATGAACTATCCACCTTTGAAGATACGGTTGCCTTAGCTATGTGCTTTGCTGAGCGAGGGGATACCGTGATGTTATCACCGGCATGTGCAAGCTTTGATCGATTTAAGAACTATGAGGATAGAGGAGAGCAGTTCAAGAAAGTAGTTAGATCCCTAGATTAATGAAAAACGCACTGAGCTTACTT
>JAYPSS010000122.1:0-4451 GCA_038133115.1 Flavobacteriaceae bacterium
AAATCTGGCAATTTAAGATTGTAAGTGAGGGAGGAGTTGCTGCGGGTATCCGACGCATTGAAGCAATTACGGCGAAAGGGATTCGTGAATATTACAGTGAAAGAGAAGCACTTATCCAGCAGCTCACTGAACGTTTTCCAAAAGCGCAAGACTTGGTAAAGGCGGTCGATGACACCCTTAGCGAACTTGCCACCATCAAACAAGAAAGAGACGCACTTGTTGCTGAAAAAATCAAGCATATTAAAGCGGCCATTGGCATGCGAATCACTGAGATAGACGGCATTCAGTTTGCAGCCGTTCCCGTTGATTTGGATGCTGCTGCCATGAAACAGATATCCTTTGATCTAGCCGCTAAGCATAAGGGGTTATGCCTTGTACTTGGTGCGCAGGTGGGAGAGAAAGCGCTGTTGTCGATTTATATCGATAAAGAAATCGTAGCTACTAAAGGTCTTAGTGCCTCTAAGATGATACGTGAATTAGGCTCACACATCCAAGGGGGTGGAGGAGGACAAGATTTCTTCGCTACTGCGGGCGGAAAGAACCCTGCGGGTATACCACAAGCCTTAGAGGCAGCTCAAGCACTTTTTAATTAGCGAATCGGATATTTAGCTAAAATCGCCGAAACGTACCGATCGATCAATTTTTGACGACCCTCTGGGTTAGTCACATTGGTCAGTATCCCGCTGCCTTTGCCTTGCCAAATAAGTTGCTTCTTTTCGGCATCTAAGATGTCAATGAGGAGTACGCCTCGGTCATAGGTGCTTACCGTTTGATTATTCATCGGACCCCACATCCAAGGACTAAATCCCCAGCCCCAGCCAATACCCCAAGCCTGGTTGTTGATGTCTACTCTAGATTCTTCGTCGGTTGCAATGCTGATCAATAGATCGGCGTTTTCAGCAAGTACATATCCTTTCGCATTCATTTGCGACTCAATCGACTTTAGAATGCGTCTCTTATCGAGATCAGAGATTTCAGCCTGATCAATGGTCGGTTTGTAGAAAGCGAAACTCGAGTAATTCGAAAAATTGACTTCGGTATCGTAGTCGGTAAAGACTCGAATTGAACTGCAGGATGCAAGCAGTAACAGGCTTAAAAAGGCCCCAAATAAGTATATTGATTTTTTCATAGCAAATTCGTTTAACTAACTCACTATGAAGTTACAACTCAGAGCCGATATGAGTCAATAGCCTTAAGCTCTTCGATTTTGTTTAGGATCATACCCATAAGGGCAATGACGGCAGCCGCTTTCACAGCAGTATCCTCTTTTTAAATGGTATTTTTCGGTAAATACCCGATACCCATTTTCAGTGTAGTAATCGCCTTCTTCGACGGGAATATGCTTTTTCACGCCACAAAGATAAGACTGTAGACAAGTTGTGAAAACTTCGAGTTGCTTTACCTTCACATTCCCGATAACTTTATCCTATGCCATTGACTGAAACCTCTCGCAATCAACTCATTCGATTACCTATAGTGAAATCGGCAGGAGTCGAACTATGGGTGAAGCGTGAAGACGAATTGCATCCCCTGATTTCGGGAAACAAGTTTCGCAAGCTCAAGTACAATATTGAGGAGGCCCGCCAGCGACGTGCTCACACCTTACTCACTTTTGGAGGAGCGTTTAGCAATCACATTCTAGCTACTGCTGCCGCGGCTGCTGAGCACGGATTTAAAAGCATTGGAATCATTCGAGGAGAAGAATTGGCAAGTTCAGTCGCTACTAACCCAACCCTCTCTAGAGCACAAAAACTGGGGATGAAGTTTGTCTTTGTTTCTCGCGATCGGTACCGAGAATTAACCGCCGACCCCGAGAAGGCCCGATCGCTTTCAGAAAAGGGAGGTCAGTATTTGATTCCGGAGGGAGGCAGTAATTCGCTAGCAGTTAAAGGTGTCTCAGAATTGTTTATTGATGAAGATATTCGTGCAGACTATATCTGTAGTCCAGTAGGCACAGGAGCGACTTTGGCGGGGATTGTTGAGGGGGCGCATCCGACCCAAAAAGTGAGAGGCTATGCCTCGTTAAGTCATGATCGGCTAAACGATGAAGTTAAACGTTTCACCGCCAAAGACTATTTTGAGATTATCGATGACTACACCTTTGGCGGATACGCCAAAACCACTCCTGAGCTCATCTCTCGAATGAACTGGTTCTACAAGCAGACTAAAATTCTGCTCGACCCGGTCTACACCGGTAAAATGATTTTCGGATTATTAGAGGACATCAAACGTGGCGCATTTGAGAAAGGAAGCGTAATTTTGGCTATCCATACCGGAGGTTTACAAGGAATCGAGGGTATGAACGATCGACTAGAACGCAAGGGTCAACTTAAGATCAACATTTGATGCACATTAAGAATTTTTCGGGTTACTCCGCTGTAGCATTGTTTCTGGGTTTAGTTCTCCAAAGCTGTACCCCCAACCCTGAGGTATATCGTATTGCGCGTTCAAAAACAACCGAACAGAATCTTGGAAAATCAATCGGAGAGCGCACCAAAGACGCAATCGATGATTTAGGTCTTAAATCTTGGTCTGAAAAAGACTATGAGAAGTTCACTTCAGAGAAAGCTTATATCGAAAGTTTTGCTGAGGTAGCCATGAAAGAAATGAAGTTGTACGGAGTTCCTGCAAGTATCACCCTTGCACAAGGGATTCTCGAAACCAATGCTGGTAAGAGTGAACTCGTTAAGTCCTCGAACAATCATTTTGGGATTAAATGCCACGATAGTTGGACCGGCGATTCAGTTTCTTACGATGACGACGCTAAGGGAGAATGCTTTAGAAAATATAGAAGCCCGATCACCTCGTATAGAGATCATTCTAAATTTCTTACCTCGAGACCGCGCTATTCAAGTCTTTTTGAATTGAGACCTACCGATTATAAGAGTTGGGCCAAAGGGCTACGCGCAGCGGGATACGCCACCGATAGAAGTTACTCAGATAAGCTAATCGCCATCATCGAGCGCAACGATCTCGATAAATACGATAATATGACCCTTGGCAAGCGAAGACGTCAGTTGAAAAAAGAAACGCGAAAAGAGAAAGTAGGCGATGTACTTACACAGGCTAAGACGGCCATTACCAGTATCGGAAAGCGAACACGTGAGATGGCCGATCAGGCACAAGACGATATTGCCAATGCTTATAGAGGCTTGGCACATCGGGTGACCAAAGGAGATACGCTTTATAGTATTGCTAAAAAGTACGAGGTTACCGTTGAATCGATTAAGAAGATGAATTTGCTCGACACCGACGACTTGTCAATCGGTCAGATTCTTGAAATTCCCAAAAGAGTAAAATGACAGTATACCAAAGAAGTAGCGCCCTTTTTCAGGAAGCTAATAAAGTAATTCCTGGAGGAGTAAATTCACCAGTACGTGCCTTTAAATCGGTAGGAGGAACCCCTGTGTTCGTCAAGGAGGCCAAGGGAGCCTATTTACACACTGAAGATGGTCATCGACTCATCGATTACATTTCTTCATGGGGTCCGCTATTGTTCGGACACGCCTATGAACCCGTTTTAGCAGCAGTAACCGAGCGAGCTAAAAAGGGGACCTCATTTGGTATGCCTACTGAGCTTGAAACTCAGTTAGCTCAGAAGGTGGTTTCAATGGTGCCTAACATTGATAAAGTACGTTTTGTGAATTCGGGTACTGAAGCCTGCATGAGCGGAGTGCGCCTTGCGCGTGGATTCACTGGGCGCGAAAAGCTAATTAAGTTCGCTGGCTGTTATCATGGACACTCTGATGCCTTTTTAATTCAGGCGGGTAGTGGTGCCGTAACCTTTGGTAGCCCAAATAGCCCCGGAGTAACTGCAGGTACCGCAAAAGATACGCTACTTGCAGAGTACAATAATCTAGAATCGGTTAAGACACTTATCGATGCCAATCCTGAACAAATTGCTGCGATTATCGTAGAGCCGATAGCGGGTAATATGGGGTGTATTATCCCTGCCGAAGGATTCTTAGAAGGTCTTAGAGAACTCTGCGACGCCAATGGAATTCTATTGCTATTTGATGAGGTAATGACCGGTTTTCGTTTAGCCGCTGGTGGTGCTCAAGAGACCACTAAAGTTGCTGCCGACATTGTGATGTACGGAAAGGTAATCGGAGGAGGTCTCCCCGTAGGTGCTTTTGCTGCTCGAACTGAAATTATGCAACACTTAGCTCCAGAGGGACCCGTTTATCAAGCCGGTACACTTAGTGGAAATCCTCTCGCCATGGCAGCGGGACACGCCATGCTCTCAGCGATAGAGGCTGACAATGAAGTATTCTCAAGATTGGAGCATAAGGCTACGTTACTTGAATCTGGCATTCATAACATTCTTTCTGAAAAGGGTATTGCTCACACGATTAATCGCTACGGTAGTATGATTTCGGTGCACTTCTCAGAAGAACCGGTGGTGAATTTTGCTACGGCTGCCGCCGCTAGTGGTCCTCGATTTAACAGCT
>JAYPSS010000123.1:0-3219 GCA_038133115.1 Flavobacteriaceae bacterium
ACCCAACTACTCCTGAAAAATCCATGCTTCAAAGATAGTATTTCGCTACATTTGGGGGATTCAAAAAACAAACAGCATGAGCACCTTATCATCTTTTAACTTTTCAGGTAAAAGAGCCTTAATTCGCGTTGATTTTAATGTTCCGTTAAACAGCGAACTCGAGGTAACCGACGCAAGCCGAATTGAAGCGGCAAAACCAACGATTATTCACATCCTAGAACAAGGAGGAAGCGCGATTTTAATGAGTCATCTTGGCCGCCCCGACGGACAGGCGAAGCCAGAATTATCACTAAAGCACATTGCTAATAAAGTTGCTGAAATTTTAGGTGTGGCGGTTAAGTTTTCGCCTTCATGTGTAGGCCCTGAAGCAGAGGCAGAAGCTGCAGCTCTTGAACTGGGGCAAGTATTATTGCTTGAAAACCTTAGATACCACAAGGAGGAAACGGCTGGCGACGAGGCGTTTGCGGCGTCTCTTGCTAAACTAGGAGACATCTATGTAAACGACGCTTTTGGAACGGCACACAGAGCGCACGCGTCAACTGCAGTTATTGCAGCTCACTTTAAAGGAAACAAATGTTTTGGACTTCTTTTAGAAAAAGAAATCAAGGCGATCGATAAAGTCTTAAAATCGGGAGAAAAGCCAGTAACTGCCATTATGGGCGGCTCAAAGGTGTCTTCGAAAATTACCATTATTGAAAACATATTACCCGCTATTGACCACCTTATTGTTGGAGGGGGCATGACCTATACATTTATCAAAGCGCTTGGCGGAGAAGTTGGAAATTCGATTTGCGAATTAGATAAACTAGACCTGGCATTATCTATATTAGAGAAGGCTAAAGCTGCAGGCGTTGAGGTTCATATACCGGTGGATGTTTTGGCTGCGGACGATTTTTCGAAAGACGCGAACACCCAAGTCGTTGCATCCAACGCTATTCCAGAAGGCTGGGAGGGTTTAGATGCGGGACCTCAAACACTGAAAAACTTCCACGAGGTAATCATGTCTTCAAAGACACTACTTTGGAATGGTCCTGTTGGGGTTTTTGAAATTGAAACTTTTGCTGAAGGAACTAAATCTATCGGCCGTTCTGTAGAAGCTGCTACCAAAGCAGGAGCATTCTCTTTAGTCGGAGGAGGTGATTCTGTTGCTGCTGTTAAGCAGTTTGGTTTTGAAGACAAGGTAAGCTATGTCTCAACCGGTGGTGGCGCAATGCTTGAAAGTTTAGAAGGTATTGTTCTACCAGGAATTGCAGCTATCTTAGAGGAATAAAATTATTGTTTTGATTTTTAGAAGCTTCATTTTCAGTTTACTATCCTCTGTAGCGGTAGCGCAAAGCACCCCGGGAGTTACTAGTAAAAAGAGCATCGAAGCTTTCAATGAATTAGGTTATGCGTCGGTTTTTTCTGACCAGCGCCTACATAGTTATGCAATTCCCGACTCTACTAGAGCATTCAAATACGATTCTATTTGGCTTGAAAAGCTAAAGGACACAAGGCGTCTCTTTACCTTGATTCATGAGACCACGGGAGACAACATTGAAAAAAAGGTTGATAAGGAGCTTCTCGTTGAACGGTTCGAAACAATCAATCAGAAGACTCCCTTTCAAATTGCCTATAACCCTATTTTAGAGCGAGAAATCGCCAAGTATTTAAGAGGTGATGCCACGCTCATTCGTAGAATGCTCCAGGTGAGCGCCTTTTATTTTCCGCTTTTCGAGCAGATACTCGATGAGAACGACCTCCCTTTAGAATTGAAATACTTAGCGATCGTTGAGTCTGCACTAGACCCTAAAGCAAGGTCATATGTTGGCGCAAAAGGTCTGTGGCAATTCATGTACAGTACCGGCAAATCATTTGGACTAGAGGTAAACAATTACGTTGACGATAGAAGTGATCCTCTAAAGAGTACGAAGGCTGCCGCAGCCTATTTGAAGCAACTTTATCAAATATTTGACAACTGGGATCTTGCTCTTGCGGCGTATAATTCAGGACCAGGAAATGTTTCAAAGGCTATTCGTCGCTCAGGCGGATACACGAATTATTGGAATATAAGACCCTATCTCCCCAAAGAGACCGCAGACTATGTTCCCCGATTTTACGCCATCTTCTATTTGTTTGAGTACGCTAAAGAGCATGGATTAAGTGCGGAAAGCTTAGAAAGAACCTATCTAGAGACAGATACGATTCATATCAAACGAAGTATCACTTTCGACCACATTGCCGAGGAACTGCCTATTACAAAAGAACAACTAGCCATTTTAAATCCCTCCTATCGGATGGCTACCATACCTTATGTTAAAGGAAAAGATTATGCGTTAAGACTTCCGAAGGCTTTAATAGGTGACTTTATCAGTGCTGAAGGGGAAGTTTACGCGCTGGCTAAAAAGCAAGAAGATGCATCTGAAAAGCCGTTAGCAGCCTTGGTGAGTGGCCCTGAACGTCTCAGATATCTCGTAAAATCTGGCGATGCGCTTAGTATTATCGCAGACAGATACGGTGTCTCTGTGAAGCAAATTCGCTCGTGGAACAATTTGAGCGGCAACGTTATTCGAGTGGGTCAGCGCCTAACGATCTATCCGAGAAGATATCCTAAATCATGATTAGACCTTTGAAGTTTTTTCTTCTGTTATTCATCTTTACGGCTTATTCCTGTAAACAAGAAGCTTTAAAAGATTACCTGCCCGAAGCCACAGGCCCGCTTGGCGAGGTCCTAATTGTTGCAGACCAATCTTTACTGGATTCAGAGGTTGGAGATCGCCTTCGCTCGTATCTTCAAACAAGACAACTAGGCTTGGGGGTTGATGAGCCGACACTTGATCTTAGACCCTTACAGCCCAACCTTTTTAGAGGCGCAATTATGAGAAATCGCAACGTTGTGGTCATCGATTTCGACACTTTGTCGCGTTCTCATATCAAGAGGAACTTGTATGCCGAACCTCAACACATTGCTGTGATAAAAGGCAGAACAGAGGTTGAACTAATTCAAAACATTGATCTTATAGGGGTTCAAATGGTGGATAGTTTTCGAACCTCCGATCTAAAAGTTGCCCAACAACGCTTTAAGAGATCACTTTATACTGAACCAAGACTTAAAAAATTGATGGGTATTGATTTCACCATGCCATCGATTTACAGGCCGGGGGTTTTTAATAAGGATTTTATATGGATTGATCGCCCTATCGAGAATGGCACAATGAACCTCGTTATCTATCCATTAGA
>JAYPSS010000123.1:3319-4400 GCA_038133115.1 Flavobacteriaceae bacterium
GGTAAAGACAGGTATTAAGAGTTGAGCTCTTTTCCTCCTTTGTCCTCCTCTTCTTTAGTGGCGTCCTTAAATTCTTTGATACCACTACCTAAGCCGCGCATCAATTCAGGAATCTTTTTACCCCCAAACAACAATAAAACAAGAGCTACGACAACAATAATTTGCCAAGGGCTTACAATACCAAGTGTATAAGAAAGAGACATAATCAATGATTTATTGCATAAATGTAGTAAAATTAACCCGTTTGAAGGTCAAGATGTATATTTGCTTTAATGTCTAAAATACAAAAAAACAGCCCGAAGGATCGTTCGAAATTATTCGACACCTTCAAGCTTCTGGTGGTAAACGACGAGACCTTCGAAGAAGTGTTCTCTCAGCGGTTATCTCGCCTGAACGCTTTTGTTTTTTTAGTCATCTTCGTGGGTCTGGTTAGCACTCTTTCTTTTTTCGTCATCGCATCTACACCTTTGCGATACCTTATTCCTGGTATCGAGTCTGCCGCACTGCAGCGTGAGGTAGAAACCCTTCTGGTTAAGACCGATTCCTTACAGCGAATCATCGAGGCCGATTCAAAATACATCGATGGAATTCGTCGGGTGCTTAGCGGCGAAGTGGTATATGAAGCTCCTGAAATAGATAGCACAACTATTTTCATGGACGGCCCTTCTACAGACCAACTTTTGGAGACAAGAAAAAGCATTGCTATGCTAGAACTAGAAAGTCAAGTAAAGAAGGAAGAGGCGTTTAGTCCTGTGGTGGAGAACGCTATTTCAAACCCACTATATTTTGCTCCATTAAGCGGGGTAGTTTCTGGTGTTTATGACCCCACTGTAGGACACCTCGCCATAGATATTGCTGCCGCAGAAGGAACGGGGGTTAAGGCGATTACCGACGGCACCGTATTGCATGCAGAATGGTCTGCGAATACTGGCTATAACTTGGTAGTGGTACATCAAGGAGAGACAGTGTCTGTTTACAAACACAATGGCGTACTTTTCAAGAAACAAGGCGAAACAGTTACTGCCGGAGAAATTATTGCTTCGGTCGGAAACACCGGGGAATTGAGCTCAGGGTCACATCT
>JAYPSS010000124.1:0-4374 GCA_038133115.1 Flavobacteriaceae bacterium
TTCGAGCTAAAAAGCATCTAGGACAGCATTTTTTAAAAGATCAACAGATCGCCTCAAAAATTGCTGATACGCTCAGTTTAGAAGGTTATAAGCACGTTTTAGAAATAGGTCCAGGAACCGGAGTTCTCACACAGTTTTTAATCAAAAAACCGATCACTCTGGAAGTCATCGATCTTGACAAAGAATCGATTGAGTATCTGCGAACAGCCTTTGTGGAGGAGCATCAACCAAAAACCCTGACCATCACTGAAGGAGATTTTCTCAAAAAAGATTTAACCCAATTTTTCGATGGCGATCCATTCGCAATTACCGGGAATTTTCCTTACAACATTTCTACCCAGATTGTTTTCAAGATGCTCGAGTATCGAGATCGGATACCTGAATTCACTGGGATGTTTCAAAAAGAGGTCGCACAACGCATTTGTGAAAAACCAGGAACCAAGGCCTATGGTATACTCAGTGTTCTAGTTCAAGCCTTTTATGAAGCCTCTTATGCCTTTACAGTGCATCCGCAAGTTTTCGAACCCCCTCCGAAGGTTCAATCTGGGGTAATCATTCTCAAACGCAAAGAGAACCAAGACATCGATTGTTCGGTTCCCCTATTTTTCAGAGTAGTTAAAACCGCCTTTAATCAAAGGCGCAAAACCCTTCGAAATTCATTAAAGACCTTCGAACTTCCTGCAAATGTCACAGAAGACACTATATTTGATCTAAGACCCGAGCGTCTAGGTGTAACAGAATTTATTCGTCTAACTCAACTCATTGAAAATGCAACCCTTTAAGCTTACAGAAGAGTTTTTAGTCAAGGTTCGACTGCTCATTGAAGCGACCAATGAAGGCGAATTACTCACTCTTTTCGAGGAGTTGCACTATGCCGATATCGCTGAAATCATCAATGAACTCGAAACCCCAGAAGCTATTTACCTGATTCGTTTATTAGATTCAGAACGAACTGGAGATGTACTTACCGAACTTGATGAAGATCTCAGAGAAGAGATTTTAGCAGAGTTAAGTGCCGCTGAGATTGCAACAGAACTTTCTGAAATCGATACCGATGATGCGGTAGACATTATTACCGAACTCTCTGAAGATTTAGCCAAGGAGGTCATCTCTGAAATCGAAGACAGAGAACACGCAGCAGAGATCTTAGAACTCATGCGCTACGGGGAAGACACCGCTGGGGGTCTTATGGCAAAGGAGCTCATAAAGGTGAATGAAAATTGGAATATCACCACTTGCGTCAGAGAAATGAGGGCGCAAGCAGAATATGTTACTCGCGTGCATTCTATTTATGTGGTTGACGATAGTAATGTATTAAAAGGTCGACTTTCATTGAAAGACTTACTCACTAGCCCCAACGATGCACACATCAAGGATGTTTACATCCCAAAGGTAGACTATGTGGGTGTTCATGAAAAATCAGAAGAGGTTGCCAAGGTTATGGCAAAATACGACTTAGAGGCGATTCCAGTAGTCGATGAAATGAATCGACTGGTGGGTAGAATTACTATCGATGACATTGTCGATGTGATTAGAGAGGAAGCTGATAAAGACTATCAGCAAATGGCGGGGATCACCCAAGACGTTGAGGCAGATGATAGCATTCTAGATCTAACTCGTGCTCGACTGCCATGGCTGGTAGTAGGTTTAATTGGAGGCCTAGGGGCCGCCATGATCATGGGAGGCTTTGAAGATATCATCAGCGAACATGCGATCTTATTCTTTTTCACCCCCTTAATTGCAGCCATGGCGGGTAATGTTGGGGTACAATCTAGTGCGATTATTGTGCAAGGAATCGCCAATGATGATATCAAGGGAAGTATTGCCTCTCGATTATCGAAAGAAATGCTACTGGCCCTATTTAATGGGGTCATTTTGGCCGTTTTACTTTTTGCAAGTACTTGGCTTTGGAAAGGCCATATATTGTCTGCATTAGCCATATCACTCTCTCTAATTGTAGTCATTGTTATGGCAGGGCTAATCGGAACTTTCATACCCTTATTCTTAAATAAAAGAGGTATTGATCCAGCCGTCGCTACAGGTCCGTTTATCACTACGAGCAATGATATCTTCGGAATTTTAATCTATTTCTGGATGGCCAAGATCATCTTAGGAATATGATGAGTCGAAAAGTTCTACATCTAGACAGCAATCACCCTGTAATCGCCGAAGGGCTAGAACAATTAGGCTTTCAAAACGAGCAAGATTACACAAGCACTTACGAGGAAATTTTAGAGAAGATTGAGGATTACGAAGGGCTGATTATCCGTTCAAGAATCCCAATCGATCAGCAACTATTAGCTAAAGCCCAAAATTTAAGGTTCATCGGGAGAATCGGTGCTGGATTAGAAAACATTGATCTCGTAGCCGCCGAGCAACAAGGAATCTTTTTAGCGGCTGCCCCCGAAGGTAATCGCAACGCCGTAGCTGAGCATACCCTCGGTTTACTTCTATCCCTATTCAATAAACTAAATGTGGCCGACAAAGAGGTTCGCTCAGGACTTTGGAGAAGGGAAGAAAATCGAGGAATCGAACTCGATGGAAAAACGGTTGGTATTATCGGATATGGAAACATGGGTAAGCAATTCGCCAAAAAACTAAGAGGCTTCGATGTAGAAACGCTGTGCTTTGATTTAAAACCGAATGTTGGCGATGCTAATGCGCGTCAAGTAGGCATCGAAGAGCTAAGAGCGCAGACAGACATCTTGAGTCTGCACCTCCCCCAAACTCCCGAGACCATTCATCTTATCGATACCGCATTTATTGAACAAATGAAAAAAGCCTTTTGGCTAATAAATACGGGAAGAGGAAGTGCAGTGAAAACCGAAGATTTGGTTAGCGCTCTTCAAACCGGTAAAATCAAAGGTGCAGGTTTGGATGTTTTAGAATATGAAAGTAAATCATTCACCAATCTTTTTGAACACTCTAATAAACCAGAAGCATTCGCTTATTTAATCGGGGCAGATAATGTGGTTCTAACACCTCATGTTGCTGGCTGGAGCATAGAAAGCTACTACCTGTTATCAAAGGTAGTTTTAGATAAGATTACATCGCTTTACACAAAAAAGGATCAGTAAGTGTTATGAAAAAGAATATCCTCGTATTATGCACAGGAAACTCATGTAGAAGCCAAATGGCACATGGATTTCTAAATGCTATAGCCTCAGAGTATGCAACCATTTACAGTGCAGGAATTGAAACTCACGGATTAAACCCAGGAGCCGTCTCAATTATGAAAGAGGCCGGCATAGACATTTCTACTCATACCTCAAATCATGTAGACGAATACCAGGGTGTTCAATGGGATTTTATACTCACCGTATGTGATCATGCGAAAGAGAACTGTCCGTACCTACCAGCGCCGAACGCGAAAAGATTTCATCACAACTTTTTCGATCCCTCTAAGGTTGAGGGAAGTAGCGAAGAAAAACATGCTGCTTTTTTAAAAACAAGGGAACAAATAAGAGAATATATAATTACCTTTGTTAACCAAAATTTAACCTAGTTAAGTTTATTGGGTTTAGTTTAACTAGGATTTACAGAAGGGCACTTCGAAGGTCAACATTTAATTGGGTTTGTTTGGTATCATTTAACGATGATATACAGTTGGCCTTCAGCCCTTTTGTTCAGAATAAGTAACGACCTGAAGCGTTTGATCTGTACGCTGTTCTACCAAAATTCGTTCTCCTTTCGGTATTACACTCAGCGACTTTTCATCGAAATGACGAATCGTGTATAAGGATACTCCTTTATGACAATTCACTTTGAATTCTGCCTCTAATTCAGGTAAAAGTCCGTCAATTCCTTCAAAACGATTATCTAAGCAAACCTTAAAACTAATCGCTGAATTTTGAATCAAATCAACTTTCAAACGATACTTGGCAAACAAGTTGAAAAGCTTACCAAAGTGCTGCTCAACCATAAATGAGAAGTCCTGTGTGGCTAATTCCAACAATACCTGATTCTTCTTCACAATAAAGCACGGTACCTGAGGCACAAGTGCCGCACCACCAGTTACCGTTGTGCCTTTTGCACTTAAGTCAACGAATGATCTCACATGCAGAGGAATGGCTCTTCTTTGAAGCGGTTGAAGCGTTTTGGGGTGGATTACTGAAGCACCATAAAAGGCAAGTTCAATCGCTTCTCGATAAGAGATTTGATGTAATAATTGCGTTTCTGTGAAGTACCTCGGGTCGGCATTTAGAACCCCGGGTACGTCCTTCCAAATACTCACTGATGATGCCTCAAGGGCGTAAGCAAGAATAGCAGCAGTATAATCTGAACCTTCTCTACCTAAAGTAGTGGTGAAGTTGTTGGTGTCACTACCCAAAAATCCTTGAGTAACAATTAACTGTTTAGCCTCTTTCAGCGAAG
>JAYPSS010000125.1:0-4364 GCA_038133115.1 Flavobacteriaceae bacterium
TCTCTTCAACAAGGGTGTTCCATTCTTTACAGGCAGAACATTGACCTTTCCATTGTGCAGATTGGGCGCCACAGTTCTGACAGAAATAAGCCGTTTTAACTTTTGCCATACCTAACGATTACGATACACTAAAGGTAGGGTAAGAAAACAAAGTGCACCGAAAAGAACAATCATAAGGGTTTGGGAGATCCAAAGAATCCAACCAAAGGCCTCTCCTGAAGCAAAAGATATACCGAATAATGCGAGTGAAGCTCGAACAGCGATCGGATATAAACCTACCCCTCCGTTGGTAGTGGTCATCGCAAAAGATCCAGCTATGAACGCAATAAGAAGCTCAGATAGACCTAAATGAATCGTTTCTGGAACCGTGAATTTGATCACCCAAAACATGGCGACGTAGCAGGCCCAGATAAATAGGGTATGGCCTAAAAAAGCCATTCTGTTTTTCATTCGAAATACCGAAAGAAGCCCACTTTTAATACCCTCTAAAAAGTCGAGCAACTTGTTCAGGAGTGAAGATGAACTCGATTTGAGCATCCGAATGGTTAGAAGCAAGCCAACTACAGCTAAAACCACCACTGCGATGGATAAAAGTAGGGCGTTTTGATTCTCCTGCAAGAGCATTAAGAGTCGTTCAGTTTGTAGTATGAGTGCCAGTAGAATAACTAGAAGAAGCATGATTAAATCAATGATTCGCTCGGTTACAATAGTGCCAAAACCTTTATCAAAAGGTACTTTTTCGTAGGTTCTTAGGGAGGTGGCTCTCAAGACTTCCCCAGATCTTGGGATTCCCAGATTGGCAAAATAGGCCATCATTACGAAGTAAAAATTTGCTAATGTCGAGGGGTGGTAGCCCAGTGGACGAAGAAGATAATTCGCTCGGATGGCTCTCGAAAGATGGCTTAATAACGCTAGTAAAATAGACGCGCCCACAAACCAAGGGTTGGCCGATTGGATGTAGGTTAAAATCTCTTTACGAACGGTCTCGGGAGTGTTGAGGTAAGAATAAAGGATTAAAAAGATCCCTAAAGCGATGGGCAAAAGGGTTTTGAAAAGCTTTCCGATCGACTTTGCAGCCATTAAGATTTTAGCAAGTTGGTGTTTTCGTCGGGAAAGATTACCGCTGGTTGAAACTGACGAGCCTCTTCCACACTCAAATAGCCATAGGCCATGATAATCACAATATCCCCTGGGGCTACTCGTCGAGCGGCTGCTCCATTGAGGGTGATTTCTCCGCTTCCTCTAGGGCCAGGAATAGCGTAGGTTTCTAGACGTTCTCCGTTGTTGTTGTTGACTACTTGAACCTTTTCACCTCGAATGAGGTTAACCGCGTCCATGAGGTCTTCATCAATAGTGATACTTCCGATGTAGTTTAGGTCAGCTCCTGTGACTTTAACTCGGTGAATCTTCGATTTTACTACTTCAATCATCATCGGTGCAAAGGTAGCGACTAATTAATTCATAGCAAGGTTATCGATAAGACGAACCCCATCGATTTTTGCCGCAATAAAAGCTCTGTATTTCTTGTTTTTCTTACGCTCCGAATGAGCGGATAGCTTAGTGGCTTCGGCAATTTCAAAGTATTCAAGCTCAAATGAGGGATTCGACTTGAACGCCTCGGTTACTGCCTCTTTAATTTTTGGCAGAGACATCGAGGTGAATCGACGTTTGGCCCAAAGAAGTTGCTGGTAGATAAAAGTAGCTTCTAAAGTGGCGGCTGAGCTTAGCCTTTGATTTCTTGAGCTCATGGCTAAACCAGAATCTTCGCGAACAATTCCGCATCCGATGATTTTAACGCCTAAACGTTTTTGCTTGGCGACTCTCGATATAATCAGTAATTGTTGGTAGTCTTTCTCTCCGAAATAAGCGTGATGAGGACGCACAATTCTGAGGAGTCGTTCGACGATAGTAGCTACCCCGTAGAAATGTCCTGGGCGATTGGGCCCTTCCATCACCTGGTCGAGTCCTTTAAAATCGTAATTCTTAGAGGAGATATCTCCGCCATAAATATCATCGGCCTCTGGTGCATAAACCCAGATTTCACCCTTTTCTGAGGAGAGTAAATTGAGATCTTTGTCAAGTGTTCTCGGATAGGCGGCTAGATCGTTTTTATCGTTGAACTGGGTAGGGTTCACAAAAATGCTAACGATTGTGATATCGTTTTGGTAGAGCGAGCGTTTAATTAGACTCAGGTGTCCTGAATGTAGTGCTCCCATCGTTGGTACAAGGCCTACACTGCGTTTTTTCGATTTTTCAGAGCGGAGGGCTTTATGTAAATCAGCAGTGCTAGTATAGAGTTGCATTTGAGCGAGTTAAGGGCCCAAAAATACCACAAATGGGCTTATCCACAATAATTTCTTATCTTTGTCACCTGTTTTTTTGAGCACAAAATCAAGGGTTTATGAATGGAAAAAGGATTTTATTTGTTTCGTCAGAACTAGTACCCTATTTGCCAGAGAATGATGTTTCGTCAATGTCGTACGAAGCACCGAGAGTGGTAAATAACAACGGGGGTCAAATACGCATATTTATGCCTCGTTTTGGGTCGATCAATGAACGCAGACACCAACTGCACGAAGTGATCCGTCTGTCTGGAATGAATTTAGTCGTGAATGATATGGATATGCCTTTGATCATCAAGGTGGCTTCAATCCCTAAAGAACGCATCCAGGTTTACTTCATTGATAACGAAGAGTATTTTAAAAGAAAGGCAACCTTTACCGATAAGGAAGGGAAACTTTTCAAGGATAATGACGAGCGCGCTATTTTCTTTGCAAAAGGTGTCATAGAGACGGTCAAGAAATTAAACTGGGCCCCTGACATCATTCACGTTCATGGATGGATGGCTTCCTTACTGCCACTTTATCTTCGCACCTGCTATAAAGACGAGCCTATTTTCGCAGAGTCTAAGATTGTGACTTCCATTTACAATCAAGGATTTGAAGGGGATCTTCCTGGAGATATTTGCAAAAAAGTGGCTTTTGATGGGGTGGAGACTTCAGAAATTTCAAGTCTTGAAGCTCCAAATCATACGAATTTGTTAAAAGTGGCTGTAGATCATTCAGATGGGATTATTTTAGCCAGCGAAAACCTACCAGAAGAAATCAAGTCGTATTGTGAAGCCTATGACAAGCCTGTTCTTCCTTATGTTTCTCCACAAGAGACCGAAGAGGCATACCTTAAGTTCTACAACGACCAACTATCTGACTAACTCGTCTCTATGACCACATACCGTCTACGCCGCCAAATCGGCGCTGCAATAGCCCTAGTATTACTTGTTGTCTTTAGTGCTTGTGAAGAGGATACCTACACCTTGGGTGAAGCGGTCATTGAGGGAGAGCCCTTTAGTACGAATCGTATTGATTACCCTATCGAGAGCATTAAGCAGTTAAAGATTGATCGGGTTCAAACGAGTCAACTTCCCATTTTTCAGCTAGGGAATTTTAAAGACCCCGTCTTCGGTACTACTAGTGCTCAGATCCTTACAGAAGTTCAACTTACAGAGGTTAAGCCTATTTTTGGGAGGCTTTCAGCAGATACAGAGACTCTTCAAGATGTTTCTGGTAACAACGACACATTGAATGAAAATGAAACGGTGGTAAGAGCGAGACTGTATATCCCTTTTCAGAAAGTTCCTGCCTCGTCGCAAGATTCTGATAGCGATGGTGTTCAAGACGCTTTTGACGCTGATCCCAACGATATTAACAGCGATAGCGATGGAGACGGGCTCACCGATAATGAAGAACGTTTACGTGGGACAGATCCGCTCAACGCCGATACCGATGGCGACGGCATCAATGATTTAGACGATGAGAGTACTGCATCGAACTCTTACGCAAAGCGTATATCTCTAGACAGCATTTATTCGTTCTCAGAAAACGACGTCTTTGATTTAACCGTTCGACACAGTGATTTCTTTTTGAGAGACCATGAACCTACTAGTGGGTTTCTTGATCCTTCGGCCTACTTTTCAGATGATTCATCAAAGTTCGAAGATTTTCTAGGGGCTGTACTTTTTGAGGGTAAAGATACCATTAGCGAATTTCAGTATATCGAATATCAAATAGACGATCCAGACACTGATGAAGATGAATCGGCTTTTACGGATGCTTCTAAAACAAAGGATCCAGGCATCTACGTAGACCTAGACCCCGACTTCTTTCAAACGATGATTTTGGATAAAGAAGGAGGTTCAGAATTATTGTCTCGATCGAATTTCAAGGATCATTTTCGTGGTATTCACCTTTCTTTAGCGGCAGATAACGATTTGATGATGCTTTTAAATCTGACCTCAGGTTATATCGAAGTTGATTACACTTATGATTTTTGGAATACCCAAGACGATAGTGATGCGAGCAATGATG
>JAYPSS010000126.1:0-4338 GCA_038133115.1 Flavobacteriaceae bacterium
CCATTACTTTCTACAGAGTCTAAATTTATAAGTCCTGCATCTGTAATCTTTTGAAGATATACTGTGCCCTTTTTCAAACCATCAATAGTGATAGTTACTTCAGTATTCTTAGAAGTTGAATTGCAACTAGCTAGTAGCGCTAATGCAGAAAGAGAAAGTAGAAAACGCTTCATAAATCCTTTTGGTTATCCGAGGCAAATATCGTCAAATGATCTGACTCTTTAAAGGTTATGTGCAACTTGAAGTAATAAAGCACAAAAATAAGCGCCAATAGTACCTACAATATAACCGCATATGGCGAGTAGGATACCTACCGAGCTTAAGGCTGGATGAAAACTCGCTGCGATTACTGGTGCTGAAGCTGCTCCTCCTACGTTAGCTTGACTACCTACTGCGAGAAAGAAGTAGGGGGCTTTTATCCATTTTCCAACTAAAAAAAGGAGTAAGGAGTGAATGGTGATCCAGATAAGACCAATAAGAAGGAGTTCAGGTTGCTCGCCAATGGCCCTAAGATCGATTTGCATACCGATAGTAGCCACTAGAAGATAAATAAATACACTTCCTAAATTACTTGATCCTACCCCTTCAAGCGACCTTAGACTCGTTCTAGAAGCTAGAATACCGATGATCGTTGCGGTCAGCACCATCCATAGAAATGGAGAGGTAATAGAAGCTAAAATATGTTTTGGATCTTCAAGAACGGGAAACCAGTAGGGGAGGTGGCTACTAATATAATTTCCGATGAAATGGGCTAGGCCCACCGCTCCGAAACCGACGCCCAATAGAAGCATTAAGTCGGTGGTAGTGGCTACCCTTCGCACGCTCTTTTGGTAACCTTCCATTTTTTCAATAAGATGATCTATCGATCGATTATCTGCCTTTAAATAGCGATCGATTAGCGTCTTTTTACCTACAAAGAAAATAAGTATGGCCAACCAAAAGTTAGCGACAAGAACGTCTACCAAAACCATTGAGCCATAGAGATTCTTGTTATAATTAAAAACCTCTAACATGGCCGCTTGATTGGCGCCTCCACCAATCCAACTACCAGCGATTGTTGCAAGTCCTCTCCAAATTGCATCGTTTCCTTCGAGTTGCAATAGTTCTGGCCAGAATGATCCCGTTATAAGCAGTGCTAAGGGTCCTCCAATGATAATTCCTAAGGTTCCTGTAAAAAATAGGATTAGTGCTTTAGGACCTAATCGTAAAACCGCTTTGAGATCAACGCTTAAGGTCATTAGGACTAATGCAGCGGGTAATAGATATCTAGAGGCTACAAAATAAAGCTTCGATTCTGAGGGATCGATAACCTTTAAGTAAACCAATATTGCCGGAAGCAAATAACAAAGCAGAACTGCGGGAACTACATTGTAGAAAGACTGTAGTCTATTATGATTCTGGGTGTAGAAAACTCCGGCTAAAATGAATGCTAATAGACCGAATATGATGGTATCGTTGGTGATCGAATCCATTAAATATTTAGCCAATAGGTGAGTTTAAGATTGATTGAACGACTTCGAGGTCCCCATTGGTTGACGAAATAGTTGTCGTTGTAAACCAGAAATAAATCAGATAAAGGAGCGAATCTCCATTGCAATCTTGAATTGATTCCTAAGTTATCTCTTTGATTACTGTACTGAATAAGAGTCGACCAGAAAAGTGATCTATTAAAGGTGTAATCAATACGTGGACTGATGAGAACTATAGTAGCATTGCCGAAGTCTTCAGGCAAATCGATGCGGTCAATGTTAGAGTTAAGACCTACATTTAATTTAGGTTGAACTCTAAAACTCAATCTCGTTTCAAACGAAGATTTAGTTCCATTAAAAAATTCCCCAATATCTGTTTGTAAGTTATAGGAGAATAACTTTCTTGGATCAGATTGAAATTGGAACCTCACGCTGGTATAATTGTACTCACTATTAGCTGGTAATGGACTAGCCTCGTCTTGTCGAGTAGGGCTAAACTCATCCGTTAGAAAAGTGTATCGGTTATTAATAGAAAGTTCAATCTGTCCTTGCTGATTCAATCGACCCTCATATCCGATATTTCTAATATAATCAGTTTGAGTGTAATCTAAGCTTGATAGATGAGTATAACTTTGAAAGGTGTCAAAACTGTGACTATTGAAGATTCCTTTCTTAGGCCAGATACGATAACCAATTTTTCCGCCCCATTTTAGAATTCCTTTTCTAGGGATAAAACCTAGGTCTGAAACAAATTCTTCATCGATGTAAATAGCATCGAGAAATCCGCTCCAAGTTCGTGTATTGTATTGAAGGTTCGTACCTACCGACAAGTTGCCATCTGTATCTCCTGGGGAGAGTGATTTATGGGTATAAAACTTTCCGACATAGGTATTGTCCGCTGAAGCAAGGTTGTAATCGACACCAATTACACGATTGTATTTTTCGTAATCTGTATTTTCTGATTCTGAAGATTCTCGATTAATAATGAAGGCAGAAATATTTGAACGACTAAACACTTTTTGTTGCAGAGCAATCATTGAATTATTGTTCGATGGTATACCATTGTCAAGATCACTCTCGGTTTGAATAGATAGAACCCCAACTCTGAGTTTGTCATTTAATTTACCGGTCAATCGCATTCCCGCTGTTATTCCGTTTTCAATGGTATTACCCTCATTGTCTTTCGCGATTCCGATGCGGCGAGAGAAGAATGGGTTGGCGTCTCTACCTCCACCAAAGGCTCCGAATAAGTCATTATTATCTATAAAGAATTGACGGCGCTCTGGGAGTGATACTTCAAAACGTGTAAGATTCGTAATGAAATTGTCTACCTCTACTTGCGAGAAGTCTGGGTTAAAGGTTAGGTCAAGATTCATCCCTTTACCTACTGGGATCTTCACATCTCCACCGATACTTGAAAAACTTGATTTCGGAGTTGCGTTCTCGAAGTCTTTAGAGGAGCCAGCGGTTAGAAAAGGGATTAAAGCCACTGAAGTTTTTGAATCTGAAAGCGGTTGTTCAAATTCAAGTTCTCCTGTAAAAGCGAGACTTCCTAAAATTTGGTTTTGGGGTATAGGTACCCAAACACTGGTTTCGTTGGTCTGCATGTCGAAGCGATGCACTCTGAATCCCCATTTAATGGCGTTGTTTTCGAACTTTAATGAGTTAAAAGGAATCGCCATTTCTAAACTGTAATATCCATCGCTGATAAAGGCTTCACCCTGCCATTTGGCATCCCATGAAAATTGATAGTCACGAATAGTGGCACCTCCGTTGGTGATTAGTCCTTCGCGCTGAACTCCTAGTGGAGTCATTCCAAAAATAAAAGCATTGTTACCATCATTGAAGGTGTCAAACATTATTGCGATATTGTCAATACCACTACCTCTATAATCTCTCCTCAGTGAATTAACCACGAATTCGTCTGAGGATGTTTGCATGGTTAAACCAATATAGATAGCATCCTTATCATAAAGAATGCGAATATTGCTATCGTTGGTTGCTGGAAGGGTGTCAGTAGGGAAGTATTGAGTAAACCCTCCTGAGGGTTCTTGACTTTGCCATACCGCTTCATCAAGCTTTCCGTCGATGACCAAATCAGTACTTACTAGCTTTGCCGTAACGCTTCTTTTTTGAGCATTTGCATTCAAAGAGATAACTAGTGCTGTGACTAGTATGAAGTGGATTTTCCTCATAACTCCTAAAAGTAATAGAATCCGATCTAGGATTATGTTAAATCTTCTTTTTTTGAAGAATATGAGGTTACTTTTGTTTTAAATCATACCGATATGAAACTACTTTTTATCTTGTTAAGCCTTCTAACGTTTAATAATGCTCCTGATACGTATAGAGAATACCTTTCTGAGGAAACAACCCTTTGGGGTCAGACCGGACATCGAGTTATTGGACTCATCGCAGAAGGTCATTTGACCCGTAAAGCCAGTCGTAAAATTGAAAAATTGTTAGAAGGAAAAAGCCTTGCGTTTGTTTCAACTTATGCCGATGAAATAAAATCAGACCGCGCTTATTCCAAATACAGTCCTTGGCATTACGTGAATTATGCACTAGGTACTAGATATGATGTTTCAAATCGAGCAGATGCTGGTGATATCATTTTTGGTATTGAGCAGTGCATTAACGTACTATCAGATGCTAATTCGAGTACTGAAGACCAACAGTTTCACTTAGCTCTTTTAGTCCATTTAATTGGAGATATGCATATGCCACTTCATGCCGGGCGAGAGGAGGATCGCGGAGGTAATGACATTAAACTCTCATGGTTTTCAAAACCTACCAATTTGCATCGTTTATGGGATTCTGATTTGATAGAGTCGGTAAACCTTTCATATACAGAACTGGCCGCTGAACT
>JAYPSS010000127.1:0-4277 GCA_038133115.1 Flavobacteriaceae bacterium
TGGAGCAGCCAAATACCAACCCACAAACGGTTACTTTCGAAGCTTTAGAAGATAAGTTTGATCGAGCTGCAAAGGGCTCTTATGTGAACTACTCTTTTTTCTTTGGGGGTACTAATGACAATCTAGAACTCATTAAGCGTTTAGATATTAATGCTTGTGCTGGAATCAAGCTTTTCCTAGGTTCTTCGACAGGTAATATGCTGGTTGATCGCGAAGAAACCATTCGTGGAATCTTTTCGAATACCGAAATGATTATCGCCGCACATTGCGAGGATGAACCTACGATTCGCGCGAATACTGAGGCGGCTATTAAGAAATATGGAGAGGATATTCCGATTGAAATGCATCCACTCATCAGATCTAGAGAGGCTTGTTATCAATCCTCTTCAAGAGCCATCGAACTGGCGAGAGAGACAGGGGCAAAACTTCACGTGTTTCACGTATCTACCGCTGAGGAGCTTGAACTTTTTGATACTCACTTGCCTTTTGCGAAGAAGCAAATCACTGCAGAGGTATGTTTACATCACCTTTGGTTTAGCGATGAGGATTACGCCGATAAGGGTACATTGATTAAGTGGAATCCGGCCGTAAAAAGCGCTTCTGATCGAGACGCTCTTTGGGAAGGTGTTCGAGGAAATGCTCTTGATATCTTAGCTACAGATCACGCACCTCATACTATCGAGGAGAAATCAAATACCTACCTAAAAGCTCCTTCTGGAGGACCATTGGTACAGCATGCGCTACTGGGTTATTTAGATAAAGTCGAAGAAGGTGCCTTTGATCTTGAAACACTCGTTCAAAAATTTGCACATAATGTTGCTGACCGATATCATATCGATCGTCGCGGGTACATCAGAGAAGGTTATTATGCTGATTTGGTGACCGTCAAGAAAAATCCACATCAGGTAACTAAGGAAAGCCTTTTGTATGATTGTAAGTGGAGCCCATTTGAAGGACACACTTTCGCCTACACCATTGATAAAGTTTGGGTAAATGGCCATTTAGGCTATTCTAATGGAACGGTGAGTGAGGATCGTCATGCCCAAAAACTAGCATTTACCAGAAAATGAAAAATGTCTATTCAGTCTTAATATTGGTTTTGCTGATTTCTTGCTCTACAAGAATGATGGAGCCACCCGAAGACCTTATCGAAGAACCTGTTTTCTCAGACATTCTATATGATATAGCGGTATTAAAAGCGGTTCATAGCACTTCCCCTGCGACTTTAGAAAATCAGGGGATACTTATTATGCCCTATATCTATGACAAGTACGATGTGGATAGTCTTCAATTGATTAATTCAAACAAGTATTACTCCACTTTAGGCGATCGTTATTTCAAGTTATTTGAATCTATTGAAACTCGATTAGCAGAAAAAAGCGAGGTGATCGATAGTCTTAGAGCTGAAGCCGCATCTAAGCCCCAGCGCATGTAGCGCGATAAGATTTAGATAGATGCTTTAATTCAGTTTCGAAATCTTCTAGCTCTACTTCACTCAGTTCAGGATAATCAGATAGGGTCGGATAGATCGACTCTGAGGTTAGTGAGTCAACAATTTCAGGGGATAGTTTGCGTGGTTTTCTAAAAATAAAAGCATAAACACCTTCGATATAGCACAAGACTCGTAATATAGGTTTGCCGATTATTACTGTTTTTTTTGCACCTATTGCCTTGGCAAGTTCATCGTATCGCATGATTTTAGAGACGAGAATGGTAGGAGTTTTCTGCTCATTTTTTGAAAGACGAAGGGTGCATTTCACCACAGTCTTTGCTGAGGTTAAGCCAACAGAACCCTTTGTAACCCTGGTTTTTGATTGAGCGAGTTGCTTAAAGATGCTTCCGCTCGGTCTATTCCAGAAGAAATCACTTAAGATTACTCCAGGTCGAACAATAGTAGCCTTAACACCTTCTTGTATTCCCCGATATACTTCTAATTCAGATAAGTATTTGGTATACCCGTAATAACTCGACGCACCCTCGTTGGTTGCTGCAATCGAACTAATGAAGATCAAATTGGTTTTTTTAGCTATTAGTGCATTAACCAAATTTCTCGTTCCCTCAACGTTGGTCTTGTAAAGCTGACTTTTGAATTTTGGATCGAATGAGATTAGTGCAGCGCAATGAATGACAGTATCTACTTCTTCTAGGGCTTGATCCAGTAAGTCGATTTGATCATACGAGCCTTTCAGCCATTCGATATAGTTGAGGTCTTTTTCTTTATTATGATGCTTGAAAAAAGCAATGACTTCTATTCGTTTCTCTTCGGTTCTGTAGAACGCACGAATCTTCTTTTTTTGAGAACTAAGACTAAGAAGAAAGTGAGCCCCTAGCATACCTGTGGCTCCTGTGACTAAAATCATAATGTAAATGTAGGCAAAGAAGCTATATTTGTAGGCCTAAAGTTATGATGAGCAAGACATTTATAGAAGAGTTACAGTGGAGAGGAATGGTGCATGATTTTATGCCAGGCCTCGAAGATCATTTGAAAGAATCGATGCGTTCGGCTTATGTGGGCTTTGACCCAACGGCAGATTCGCTACATATCGGAAATTTGGTGAGCATAATGATGCTGCGTCATTTTCAGATAGCAGGACATCGCCCCATAGCCTTGGTTGGAGGAGCCACAGGGATGATTGGTGATCCTTCTGGAAAATCGAAAGAACGTAACCTACTCGATGAAGTTACGCTAAGGCATAACCAGGAAGCCATTAAGAATCAACTAGCGAAGTTTTTAGATTTTGATCCTTCACTTGATAATAGCGCTGAGCTTGTCAATAATTACGATTGGATGAAAGATTTCAGCTTTCTGGCTTTCATTCGAGACGTAGGTAAGCATATTACCGTCAATTACATGATGGCCAAAGAGTCGGTGAAAAAAAGAGTTTCTGCCGAAGAAAGCGACGGGATGTCTTTCACTGAATTTACCTATCAACTGGTTCAGGGTTACGACTTTTTACACTTGTATCGCGACAAAGAAGTTAGTCTTCAAATGGGCGGAAGTGACCAATGGGGAAATATTACCACGGGAACAGAGCTTATTCGAAGAGTGGCTGGCGGTAAGGGTTTTGCGCTTACTTGCCCGTTAGTCACGAAGGCGGATGGCACAAAATTCGGAAAGTCTGAAGGAGGTAATATTTGGTTAGACCCGAATAGAACTTCTCCATATAAATTCTATCAGTATTGGCTGAATACCTCCGATGAGGATGCAGCTCACTTTATTAAAATTTTTACCTTCTTAGATAAAGAAGAAATTGATTCCCTTATCAGTGAACATACAGCGGCTCCACATTTACGGGTGCTACAGCAGCGACTTGCTAAAGAGGTTACTATACTCGTTCATTCTGAGGCT
This sequence comes from Flavobacteriaceae bacterium, assembly GCA_038133115.1. Lineage (GTDB taxonomy): Bacteria > Bacteroidota > Bacteroidia > Flavobacteriales > Flavobacteriaceae > UBA3478. The sequence goes on from JAYPSS010000127.1 coordinate 3,350, forward strand.
GATTACGAGAATGCAGTAGCTGCGAGTGCGATTCTGTTTGGCAAATCAACTGCCGAAGATCTAAAGCAACTTCCTGAAAAGGTTTTTCTAGAGGTGTTTGATGGTGTACCGAGTGCTGAGGTGTCTAAAGCGCGCTATGAAGAAGGTCTAGATATGATTGCTGCCTTGGCCGCTGAAACTGGATTTTTTGCTTCAAATGGTGAAGCACGTCGTGAGCTAAAACAACAATCTATTTCGGTGAATAAATCGAAAGTGGGTGAAGATTATACACTTTCAGCAGAAGATTTAATAGCCTCTAAATACGTTCTTTTACAGAAAGGTAAAAAGAACTACTACCTACTAAAGGTGGTCTAAGCCATCATTAGATTACATCCTCTTATCTCTGCCGTATCGAATCTGCCAAGCACTTCGAAGCTGCCGTCAGGGTAGGTCTTTCCAAGATCTTCTGTTGCTAAAAATGCACAGGAGTGGGTGTTGGCTAGATCAATGATATTGATTCCGCCTGTTTTTTCATGTGGACTAATGGTGAAAGGATCCTCTGCCTCTCGAATGAGTACCTTCATCCAAGGTGCTGGGTAAAAAATACCCTCTCCTGGCGAATAGGCTTGTGAAAACAATTCGGTCATTCCGTATTCAGAATGAATCGTGTCTAGCTCGAAAGCCGTTTTTAACTGGCGATGCACTTCTTCTCGGATAACTTCTTTGCGGCGTCCTTTCATTCCACCGGTTTCCATAACAATCGTGTTCTGCAACTCCATGGGATTGCTCTCTGCCCAATCGAGAAGAGCATAGGTTACTCCGATTAGCAGCTTTTTTTGATCGCTAGCTAATAGATTGGTGAGCTGGTGATCTCCGAGTTTATAATAACCTGAACCTGGTCGTGCTTTTTTTATTAAGTAATCGACCATATAAATGAGCGAGGAATGAG
>JAYPSS010000128.1:0-4258 GCA_038133115.1 Flavobacteriaceae bacterium
AGTTGTAGTTCTGCAAAGATAGTTCCGTTTAGCTCGGTAGACACCCCTAAAAATCCAGATTATTCGAAGAGTGAAAGTTGGGCGGTTCTTCCGGGCCAATACCCAGAGTCGTTGTCCGAGATCGTTGGAGAAGAAAGCGTAAAACCGGTTGATGTATTTTTTATCTATCCGACTCTATTCAGTGATAAAAAAGATCCTGCCTGGAATGCAGATATTTATCGTTCAGACATCAGAGAAGAAGTGATCTCTCTCAGTGTGACTAACCAAGCTTCTGCGTTTGCTGCGGCAGCTAATCTTTATGTGCCCTTCTACCGACAGGCCCATTATAAAGTATTCGACAACCAATTAAGACCCATTGCTGGTGATACGTGGACCATCGCTTACGAAGACGTGAAGGCGGCCTTTGAATACTACTTGAAGAACTACAACAAGGGTAAGGGTATCATCATCGCAGGACACTCACAGGGGAGTATGCATGGGAGCAAACTAGTAAAAGAGTTCTTCGATGGCACTGAACTTGAAAATCAACTGGTTGCCGCTTACCTCCCAGGGGCAGGAATTGAGCCCTTGTATTTCAGCTCTTTAAAACCACTTGACGCCCCAGAAGCTACGGGAGGTTATGTGAGTTGGAACACCTATAAATCAGGCAAATTGCCAAAGCGTTACCAAAACTACTATCAGGGCCGGGTTACCTCTAACCCAATTACCTGGAATGATAAGCAGCGGACCGTCTTTGAAAATCATAAGGGGCTCTTATACTACGATAAGGAGATTTATCCCGAAAGCATAACCATTGAAATGATCGATGGGATGATCTGGGCATCGCTACCTAAAGTTCCGAAGCGATTTTTCATGAGTTTCATCAAAAACTACCACGCTTTTGACATTAATCTTTTCTGGAAGGATATCTCAGAAAATGCGGTGTTAAGAAGAGATCAATGGCTGGCTAGAAACGCTTCCCAATACTCAAATTAATACGGGGGTAAGCCTCGTTGTAGGTTTGAGTTAAGTAACGGCCAAAGCCCAGACCAAACTCGAAGGTGAAGTTGCTTTGATTGACCCACTTTTTACCGAGCATCATCCCTAGAGCAAATGCCGCTTCTGGCGAAGGTTCACTATAATATCCGCAAGGAGCAATTGATAAACCTTGAGGGTCAGCGCTAGCTTGTACACTTTGAGCTAGATAATCACACTCCACATTATTATAGATGTAATAACGGCTATCAGCAACCACAAAGGCAGTAAAAACCTCAACGAAAACACTTTTTCGAAGCTCTAAGAGATCATCATTAAAATACATTCTAAAAGAAGGTGCGAACTCAAACTTTTCAGTGTAGTCGTCGTTGAGTGCAACCATAGTAGTCACTCCTAGAGAAGTTTGAGGGGTTAAGAATCGTTCGTAACTCGCATTAAGAGTTCCTCTCGATAGCATGTCTAAAAGGTTCAATCGCAATTCATTCTGATCAAACTCTTGTGCTCGAACAGAGGTGAAAGCCCCTAAGATTACAAGGATAAGGACGATTCGTTTCATAGCCTGCAAAATACTAATTTTATAGGGATGAAATTCTTCTCAATACTTCTTATTCTACTACCACTAATGCAGTGCGATAGCATCGACCCACTTCTCGATGAGGGTTCTTGTGAAGAAGGACCTGTCTATTTAGGCAAGTTAGCAGTGCAAGGAATATGTATGAATTATGTGATAACGGTTGAGGGAGAAGTACCTCAAGACTGGTACGAGAAAGGTTTTGTTGCCAAAAGCTGGGTTGACCCCTGGGAAGAAATCACCTATAGCAACGCGTTTCGCTTGGGATCAATCTGTGACTTCCCAGACGAAATCAAGGAGGGAGATCAATTCTACTTCACGCTTATCAAAGAAGAGCAATTATGTGCGCAGTGCCTTGCTTACTCCCCTACTCCCTCTGAAACGCTCTCAATTAAAGTCTGTACCAACTGATGAAATCATCGAGCCCAACCAAAGTATTTAAAGCTCGAACTGATACACTGTTCAATGGTGTTCTCATTTTTTCTATCGCTGTTTGCGTGATCCCGATGTGGCCCTTGATTCGTTCAGGAATATCGGGTGCCGAAGCACTGATTGCGTTTGTAATTCTCGCCGCAACTACCCTGATGATGATTGCATTTTATACTCATACTTACTACACAGTCGATGGGGATGAACTACGTTGGCGATCAAGTATTCTGTCTGGAAGGTTTTCTGTTTCGAGTATTCATAAAGTATCCGTGAACAAAACGCTTTGGGTAGGTACACGACCAGCTACCGCACGAAACGGGGTAATCATCTATTACAATAAATACGATGAAATCTATTTTAGCCCTTCAGACAATGAAGCGTTCGTAGCAGCTCTTTTAGAAATCAATCCTGAAATTGAAGTGGTTCGAGAATGAAGCTAGAATTAATCAAGGCGATTTCGAGGCATGTCGAATTAACGGCTGAAGAGCAACGACAGGTAATTCATGCTTTTAGTAGTGCAAAATTAAAGCGCAAAGAACTCTGGCTCGAAGAAGGTGAGCAGGCTCAATCGCTAGCCTTTGTGGTTAGCGGTTGTCTCTATTCGTACTCATTTGACAGTAAAGGACAGATTAACCCCCTACAATTTGCAAGACCCCACGGATGGATCACCGATCTCTACGCCTATCTGTCCAATGCCCCCTCAACGCTATCAGTCGAAGCCCTAACCTCAAGTGAAATTCTCGCCATTACCAGAGCAGAACAGTTGAAGCTCTTTGAGGCCGTCCCCAAATTGGAGCGTTATTTCAGAATCATTACCGAAAATGCACTGGTCAGCAGCAGAAAACGCAATCTAGATTTATTGAACCTTAGTGCTAAAGAGCGTTATGAGCAGTTTATTTCTAACTACCCTGGGCTATTGCAAGAAGTTCCTCTCAAATTAATCGCCAAGTATATAGGCATCACTCCTGAGTTCTTATCGAAGTTGCGAAGAGAGGGATAGAACAAAAAGAGTCGCGAGACCGGATCTCGAACAATCCCTTGGCCTCTATGACTCTTACAATACAAATATAACTTGGGTAGAAGCCCTTAAAGAGAAGTTAAGGTTAAACTTAGGTAATGAATATCTTATCTATCTTTAAGGAAAACCTTTAAAATGAATAGGTCAAAGTTCGCTATAGGACTCCCTATGGGAATAGCCATTGGGGTAGCGATTGGGGTAAGCCAAGACAATATTGCTCTCGGTGTAGGTATAGGGGTTAGTATCGGTGTCGCCCTGTCGGTTGCACTTTCTTCAAAGAAAAAATGAAAGGTTACCTCCTCTTCATAATAGCATTTATAGTAAGCACAACCACTCTTAGTGCGCAAGAAAATCAGGATACTATTGCCTTAAAAGAAGTAAGGGTAAAGGGTAAACGCAAGAGAAAGCGAACGAAACCACGCATTGAGCTCAATGAGTATAAAGTAGATGTCAATGCTCCGAGCCTCATTCAAGCACTTCGAGCTCATTTAGGAACCGCGAAGGTTCGGGATAACAGGGTGATTGTTTTAAACGACAGAATGTATGCTCCTACCTCTGGCAATCCCTATGCGCTTTGGGTTATCGATGGTATCATTTACGGTGAACAGGCTCCACCGGGGCTCGACCTCAATAGCATACGATCAGTCAAGGTCTTGAAATCTCTTTTAGAAACCTCGGCGTACGGGTTTAGGGGTTCTAGTGGTGTCATCGAAATAACGACAGACACTGCAATCAAAGAGTAAAACTTTCCCGTTTCATAACCTTCAGGCCGTCTTCGGGCGAATCGGTTTTAACTAACTTTGCAATACAAAATCACGCTATGAAAGACTTCTGGAACGATCGCTACGGACGTGCCGAATTCGCCTACGGAAAAGAGCCTAATGTCTTTTTCAAAGAACAAATAGATCTGCTTCAGCCAGGTAAAATTTTATTGCCTGCAGAAGGCGAGGGTAGAAACGCTGTTTATGCTGCTGAAAAAGGATGGCAGGCATCGGCCTATGACTGGTCTGAGAATGCTTGCAAAAAGGCGATGCAATTGGCTGAGGAAAAAAAGGTCAACATAGAGTACCAAATAGCCTCATTGGCTGATCTTAAATTCGAACCTGAAAGTTTTGATGCATTAGCGCTTATTTACGTTCATTTTCCGAATGCCATTCGCACTATGAATTTTGAACGACTAACTAGTTATCTAAAACCAGGCGGGTCGATCATTCTAGAAGGTTTCAGCCCAAATCACCTTCAGTATCAAGCAAAACAACCTTCAG